>CAYSZN010000031.1:0-4018 GCA_964435425.1 uncultured Akkermansia sp.
AGACGTAGACGCGGTCCGTCCCGAGATCGGCGGCGTAGGCGAAGCGCCCGTCCGGCGAAAAATTGATCGAATGCGCATGGGGCCCCTTCTGCCGCTTTGGATTCACGCTGCTGCCGGTGTGCTGGACCGTGCTGACAGGCTCCGAGAGGGCACCCTCCTCGCCGACCCGGTAGCTCGCCACGCTGCCGCCTCCGTAGTTCGCGAGGGCCACGACCGTTCCATCGGCGTTCGTCGAGACATGGCAGGGACCCGCTCCGCCGCTCGGCTGCTCGTTGATCTTCTCCAAATCCCCCGACTCCAGAATACGGTAGGCCGTCACGATGCCGCCGCCCGCGCCGCCCGCTTCCGAGACCGCATAGAGCGTCTTCCCCGTCGGGGCGATCTCGAGAAAGGACGGATTCTCCGCCTCCACCGCCAGCACCGGATCGCCCAGCTTGCCGGTCTCCGCATCGAAGCTCGCGTGGTAGATCCCCTTCGAGTCGCTGCCCCGCGTGTAGGTGCCGAAATAGACGCGGGCTGGCTCGGCGAAGGCGGGAGAGAGCGAAAGCGCGGCGAGGAGAAGGACCGATCCAGAAAGTTTCATGGCCGCATTGTGGCGCAAGGCCCGCCGTTGGAAAAGCCCCGAATTTGGCGAAAAGTCGCCATCGCCGGACAGGGTTGCCTGCGCGACGAGACCCTCTTTGGTGCCATAGCAGGCCTCGATGCCGGTGATGCAACGCCGAAAGGCCCAATCACGGCCTGGACACGCTTTGATCCGCGAAGGTCGGCGGTCCACCTACAAGGCCCCGGAGAACTCCTCCAGGCTGCCGCACCGGATCGCGGCGCGGTGCAGATCGCGCAATTTCGCATCGTCGCCGACCGACCGCACCGCTTCGGCCAAACCCTCGGACACGCTCCCGAAACGAAGCTCCAAGGCTTCCAGGATGTCCTCCTGACGGCCTTTCTGAAGCCCCTTCTGGAGACCTTCCCGACGGCCCTCTTGTCGTCCTTCCTGACGGCCTTCCTGACGATAGACTTGGGCGAGGGTCATGGCTTGGCTGCGTATCCGGGGGTTCCCGATATTCCTCATTCTAGCTTCGAAGGCGCTCCTGTCAATCTCCCTGCCGAGCACGTAGCGCAGCACCATCTCGAAGAGACGCGGCGGGATCCCCTCCAGCAGCGCCTCGTCCCATACCACCGCTTCGGACAGTTCTCCGAGGCGCTCCGCCTTCATCACCCGCAGCACGAAGACCCCGGAGCTGGTCCCCGGTATCCCCTCGTAGTCCATCCCGGCAAGCTGCAAGTGGCGGCAGCCGAAGTCCGGGATGTAGGGTCGCAGCGGCCCCTCCAGCTCCTCCGGGATGTCGAGCAACTCGGCGAGCCGTTCCGGCACCTCCCAGACCTCGGCGTTCTGCGAGAGCACCACCGGGAGGATCGGGGGCAGCTTGCGCGGCCAGGGATGCAGGGCCTCGAACCTCATCCAGACGCAGACCATGTAGTGGAGCAGGCGCAGGACGAGACGCGGATCGCGGCTGCTCTGATGCTCGAAGAGCACGTAGACAAGCGTCTCGCGCCCGAGGACGGAGGCGGAGAAGAGCAGGTCGGAATGGGCGCGTCGGAAGGCCGGATCGACGAAGGAGCCGGGCTCATGCTTGAGGGAGTCCCAGTCGATGGCGGCGGCGAGCTCCGGCGGCAGCTCGGCGCGGAGCAGGGCGGCAGCGTTCTCGGGCACGCCGAAGGTGGCGGCGAAGAGCTTGTCGTGGGGCTGGTGGAGTCCGGAGCCGACATTCCCCGCGTTTCCCCCGCCTTCCGCGCCGTCGTGCGTCATCTCCTCGGGCATCTCCTCGTCCATGTCGCGGCAGCATGGCGACGGGCGGAGGGCCTGTCAACTTGGGAAGAAAGCTGGAAACGCAACAGGAATCGCCATCCGTCGTTTCCCTCTTGACGGACGACTGGACAAGGCTGCTACATTGAGCCCTTCCCCATGAGCCAACGAGTCGTCCTCCTCGGTGCCAGCGACAAGCCCGAACGCTACGCCTACCGCGCCTTCCGCCTGCTGCGCGAGCATGGGCACGAGGTCGTTCCCGTCCACCCGACCCTGCGCGAGATCGAGGGCGTTCCTGTCCATCCCGACCTCGCCTCCGTCGGTGGAGAGGTCGACACCCTCACCCTCTACGTGAATCCTCGCCTCTCCGAGCCTCTTGCGGATGCGATCCTCCAGCTTGCCCCGAAGAGGGTGATCTTCAATCCCGGGACGGAATCCGGTCCGCTCGCGGCGCGTCTGGGTTCGGCCGGGATCGCCTGCCTCGAGGCCTGCACCCTGGTGCTGCTCGAGACGGGGAGGTTTGGGTAAAATCCGAAATCCGAAGCTCGAAATCCGAAATCCGAAATCCGGAAACCGATTCGCTGGACCGCTGATTGGCGCTGATTCCCGCTGATATTTCCAACCCAAAAAATCAGCGGGAATCAGCGAAGATCAGCGGTCGCCCCAATCCGCTTCGGATTTCGAGCTTCGGATTCACGCAAACAGGGACATGAGGTAGCGGATCTCCGCAACCACATCGGCCTCGGGTTCCAGCGTCGCGGCGACGCTCTCGCGCAAGGCCGCACCGTAGCGCTGCCTCAGACGAAAGGAGGCGATGCGCAAGGCGCTCGGCGAGAGTCCCAGCTTCCCAGCGATGGCCGCCGACTCGGGGATCGGCTGGTCGGTCCGGATGTAGGGGCTCAGGCTCTCGAACAGCTCCCTCTGCCCCTGCTCGCGGTAGCGCCTCTCCACGCTCGCGTAGGCGGTCTCGAGCAATTTCATCGCCCAGAGGCGCTCGTAGACGACATCGGGCCCCAGCGAGCTGGCCTCCTCGATGATCGGCGCCAGCGCACCGATCTCCTCGGAGGTGATGGTCAGAACGCCGTTCCCTCCTCTCTTCCGGGCATCGCTCCGGCGCCGCTCGTCGGCCAGATAGTGCTTCACCGCCGACAGCAGATAGCTTCGGAGCCTTCCCTTCTCCGGGTCCGGCACGGAGAAGCCGGTCTTCGAGAGAAAGCGCACAAAGAAGCCCTGGGTCAGATCCTCGGCGTCGTGGGGCGAATGCCCGAGCGCCCGGATGAAGGCGTAGATGGGCGGCCAATAGGCGGCGCACACCTCCTCCAGAGCCATCTCGCGCTGATTCGGCTCCCCGCCCGAAATCTGCTTGATGAGCGTCCACCGCGTCTCGGGAAAGGAGGGTGACTGGTCTCGCTCGGAGTGCATCGCAGACGGTCCATACACCTTTTCCGTCCCGCTTCAACTCCGGAGCGTCAAGGAGAGGCGGAGAGTCCACCTCTTGACAGGAGGGGCTCGAAGCAGATTCTTGATGCCGAGCCCCCTTCTTCCCCGCCATCCCCCCGCGCTCCGGCGCTGGAATCCCCGGCGGTCCACCCCATGACGTTTCCGAACCCCAGCGACACCCGGATCCAGGACCTGCTTGCGCTGGGCGCCGACCTCTCCGTGCCCGGAAGCGATCCCGCCCTGCCTGCATCCGGGGCGGAGGACGACGCCCTCCTGTCCGCCGCCTGCGGCGATGCTCCGGGAGACCGCATCGGGCGCTACCAGCTGCTCGAAACGATCGGCGAAGGCGGTTTCGGCCAGGTCTGGCTGGCCCGGCAGCTCGAGCCCGTCCGCCGCGAGGTCGCGCTGAAACGGATCAAGCCCGGCATGGACAGCCGCGAGATCATCGCCCGCTTCTCGGTGGAGCGCCAGGGCCTCGCCCGGATGGAGCACCCGAGCATCGCCGTCTTCCTCGACGCCGGGGCCACGGCGGATGGGCGGCTCTACTTCGTCATGGAGCGGGTGAACGGCCCTCCCCTGACCCAATACTGCGACGACAGGCGGCTGGGCATCGCCGACCGCATCGGGCTGTTCCTCCAAGTCTGCGAGGCGGTCCAGCACGCCCATCGCAAGGCCTTCATCCACCGAGACCTCAAGCCGTCGAACCTCCTCGTCGCCGAAGTCGAGGGCCGTCCCGTGCCGCATCAGGCGGTGTGGATGCGCATGCGCGCTCCG
>CAYSZN010000031.1:4028-11445 GCA_964435425.1 uncultured Akkermansia sp.
GCGAGGACCATGGCCCGGGGAACGAGACGCTGACCCGGACCGGAGCGGGGAGAATCGTCGGCACGCCGCGATACATGAGTCCGGAGCAGGCCGGGAGCCAGACGGACATCGACACCCGCAGCGATGTCTACTCGCTGGGAGTCGTCCTCCACGAGCTGCTCACGGGAGAGACGCCGCTGAGAGCGGAGGCGGTCTCCGGCCTTTCCTCCGAGGCGATGCTGCGCAGCGTCCGGGAGGATGAGTCGGGACGCCCAAGCCGTCGGCTCAGCTCGACATCGACCCGCAGCGGGGAGATCGCCGCCGCCCGCTCCCTCTCCCCCGAAAAGCTGGAGAGCACCCTGCGCGGCGAGCTCGACTGGATCCTTCTCCGGGCACTGGAGAAGGACCGCGAACGACGCTACCCGTCGGTCGAGGAATTCGCCGCGGACCTGCTCCGCTACCTGCGCCACGAGCCCGTCAAGGCCGGCCCGCCCTCGCACTGGTACCGCGCCCGGAAGTTCGTCCGCCGCAACCGGCTCCTGATCGGAGGTTCGGCCACGGCCGCCGCCCTTCTCGCCCTGGGCCTTGGCCTGACCACCTGGCAGGCCATACGGGCGACGCGGGCCGAACGCATCGCCAAGAGCCGCCTGGAAATGGCCGAGCAGGCCCGCGACGCGGCCGAGGCCCTGCTCTCCGAGACGGTCGTCGGCCTGCGGAAACGGCTCATGCCCGTCGGCAAGAGCGGGCTGATCGGCGAATCGCTCGTCGCAGCGGAGGCCTATTTCGAGCGGCTCCCCGAAGCGCTCGCCAACCAGCAGACCGCCGAGCACACCATCCATTTCCACTTCAGCAGCGGCCTCGTCGCCCTGATCGAGGGACGTCTCGACGAGGCGAAGGAAAAGCTGACAGCCGCCCTCGCGGATCTGGAGGCCCTGGAGGCGGTCACCCCTCTTGACGAAGCCCTCAACAAGGAGGCCGTCTCCGTCGCCCTGATGGCCGCGCACACCCATGTCGAGGCGGAGGAGTTCGAGCAGGCCGCGCACTATCGCGCCATCGCACGGCAGCGAGCCCTCGCCTGGATGGCGGCGCATCCCCAGTCCCTGTGGGCCCTCGCCTCCCTTTCCCACGAAGCCGGACTCGCCGGCCTGGAAGCGGCCCTGCTGACCCGGAATCCCCCCAAGGCCATTCCCCACCTGACGCGACTGAAATACTACGAAGGCCGTCTCGCCAAGCTCGACGACACTTCGGCCGAATACTACCAGGCCAAGGGAACCCGGCTTTTCTGCGAAGGCTTCGCCAGCTCGCATATGGGAGCCGATCCGGAGCACGTCGTCGGGCTGTTCGAGGCGGCGGCGGCGGCATTCCGCCTGGGATACGAGTCGGACCAGAGCGCGATCTACCGGATCGTCTATCTCGACATGCACCTAGGGGCGGAGACGGCGGCGGGAACCCGGCTCGTCGATCTCGGCATCGCCAAGGGCGATTCCGAACGATTCCGGAAAGGGCGGAACCTGATCCTCGACGCCTACGCGGAACGCCTCGAACAGGCAAAGTGGGATCCACGCCGCGTGGAATGGTGGAAGGATCTCGCCGGAAGCTGCAAGCAGATCGCAAAGCTGGCCAGGCATACCGACGACAGCGAGGAAGCCGACCGTCTCGCCGGCATGGTCCTCTCGACCACGCCCTTCGTCCAGGCGCACGCTGGCACCCATCCTGCGACGGCACGGACCCTGGCTGCGGCGCTCGCCGATCTCCTGCGATGGCGCTTGTCCACGGATGCGGACTGGGATGCCGACTGGATGGCGGCGGCGGTGGCGATGGTCGGGCTTCGCAGCCACCGGGTCGCCGACACGCCCGGCGAAGCGACCTCCATCAAGGAGCTCGCCGGAGCCCTCGATTTTTTCGACAAGGGACTCGACAGGGCATCGGAGGAGGTGCAGAGAAACGCCCTCGACGAGCTCGCCGCGATCCGGTCCGCCATGGCGAAGACTGCGGCCGGCGATCCCGGCACCGCCGAATGGAGGCTCGCCCAAGCTCTGGTGGCGACGAGATGGGCAAAGGGCTCCTTCCGATGGCACGGCGACAGCAAGAGGGCCGACGAGATGTTCCGCAGCCAGGTCGCCCAGACCCTCGCCCTTGCCGCCGAGCTGTCGGAGGGGCTGGAGAGCCCCACCTTTGCGACCCTGGCAACGCTCGGCTGCCTCCCGAGAGACCTTCAGGCCTGGTTCTGGCGGCAGGATCCACTGCGGTCTTCCGGCAATGCGCAGGCCATGGACGAGGCGATCGGCAGACACATCGCCCGCCTTGCCGCCCTGGCGGAGCAATGGGATCCCCAGCAGATCGAAAGCCACCTGGGCCTCTGGTCGGTCGCGGCGCTGAGGGCCAAGCTGGACGACGCGATGGAGCCCGCCAGAGCGGAAGCCATCGGCCAGATGATCCACGCGTTCCGGGAAGCAGTCTCCCTCGCCGACACGCGGGACGAAAAGGAGCAGATTCTCGCCAGCGCCTACGACCAGCATTTCAATCTCCTTCTCGACCGCGCCCTCCGCCTCGACGCCATGGGGCGCGACGAAGAGGCGCTCGGGATCCACCACGAGATGATCTGGGTGAGGGAGTCGGGAATCGGAAGGCTCTCCCCCTTCCACTACGAATGCCTTTCCCTCTGCCATCTGCATCGGGCGATGCACTTCCGCGAGCTAGGCAGACTGGAGGAGTGCGGAGCCTCGCTTGGCGAGGCCAAGAAGGCGTTGAAGGCCCTCTCGCCCAAGTCTCCCGGCAGCCGGCGGCTCCGCCTGTTCCATCACGCCGCACGCGTGCTGGCCGCCTCCGCCGCTCCCGGCTCCCTGTCGGCTGCGGATCTCGCGACGCTGATTGCGGAGCAGAAAGAGGCGGCGGCGAACATCGAGGCCAGCCACGACGCGGTCTTCCTCGACCGCATCTGGGGCCAGTTGGCGGAGGCCGCCCGCACTGGAAGCGCCGACGACATCGGGGCATCGGCTCTCTCGGAATGGAGCCGGATGCGGAAGGTCGTGTCGGGGAAGAGGCTCTCCCCCCGCCTGCAAGGCCGTCTGCGGGAGATCCGTCCGTGATCCTCTGGGCGGAAGATTCGCACCTTCCGCTACCTTTCCGAGCCGCTCCGCCCTCTGCCCCATACCAACTCCGAAAAAGAGCTGGATGATTGCGGAGTGGAGACCCGGATCCAATTTGGCATTGCGGCCAAGACGTCCGATGCGACAAAGGTGGGGCGAGGCGTCCCTGCCGAGCCGTCGCTGGGCCAAGGCCCGTGGACGTCAGGACAAGAATCCGACAGCTCTGCCGCGCCCGCCGTAGCTTTCGGGGGCAGATCCGGCACGGGCGTGCCCCTCCAGCCCTCCCGGACGCAACGGCTCACTGAGGACGGTTCGCCCTACCCGGCTGCCGCCGGATTTCCAGATCGACCGTATTGAACGGTCTGACCGGATGGTGTTCGGTAGGGGCGTCCGCGTCGGTTGGGCCGTGCTTCCGCGACGGACGCCCCGGCGGTGCGTTCCTACCCGCGCTTCGCGCCAAAACGAGTTCGTCCCTGGTTTCGTCGAAAACATGCTTTAATCCCATGCCATTCCGGTCTGATCGAAAATCATTGGATCGACCAAACTGTTTTCAGCACCGGAACCCAAGCTGCGCGTGAGTGTGGATTGGGGAGCAGCTCGAAAGAATGGGATTTGGACCACGAATGTCACGAATCACACGAATGGAACTCAAGAACATCAGTGTTCATTTGTGTCCATTCGTGGTCGAAATTCAAATTTAACGAAGTGACGTTAGTCAGAAGATTTGGTATCAGATCGCCACGGGCTTCCCGCTCGCGGCCGACTCGTAGATCGCGTCGATGATCTGCATCAGCGCCAGGCCCTGCTCCGCCGTGTTGAGCGGCTCGGCCCCGCCTTCGATCGCCTCGACGAAATTCGCCGCGGAATCGATGCGGCCCATGTCCTCACATGGCTCGACTTCGATGGAGCGGTCGACCCGCTCTCCTCCCTCCTGAGTGTAGAGCTCGCAGGTGTCGATGGCGGTGTCGTCGAGGCCGTCGGTGCCGAAGAGGCGCTCGACCTTGCCTCCGGCCTTGACGCCCTGGAAGACGACGGAGACCTCCTCGCGCTTGATCAGCTCGGCCCAGGACATCTGGAAGGACAGCGTCTGCCCGGTCTCGAAGGTGATGAAGCCGTGGGCCGCAGACTCGACGTCCGTGACGCCGCCCTCGCGGTCGGGAATGCCCCAGGGACCCTTGAAATCCTTCAGCGTGATGTGGTCGTCGAAGATCTGGGCAAGGACATGGGCGGGCTTGGGATTGCCCATGAAGTAGATCGCCAGGTCCATCATGTGGAGCAGGTCGATGACGGGGCCTCCGCCGGAGAGCGCCTTGGTGGTGAACCAGCCACCGAAGCCCGGAATGCCGGTGCGGCGGATCCACTTGGCCTGGGCGGAGTTGATCCGGCCGACGGTACCGCCGTCGATGAGCCTCTTCATCTCCCGCGACTCCGGCCGGGCGCGGTTGTTGAAGTTGAACATGAGCCGCTTCCCTGCCTTGTCGCGGGCGGCGATCATGCTGCGCACCTCCGCGGCGTTCATGGCCGGCGGCTTCTCGCAGAAGACATGCTTGCCCGCCTCGAGGGCCTGGATCGCCAGAGGGGCGTGAAACTTGTTCGGAACGATGATGGAGACGGCGTCGATGTCGGAGGCGAGCATCTCCGCCACATCGCCATAGGCCTGAGGAATGCCGTTCGCCGCAGCCGAGGCCTTCGCCGCCTCGGCGTTGACGTCGGCCATGGCGACGACCTCCCCGCCGGCCTTCCTGAATCCCTCGATGTGATAGCGGGCCATGCCGCCCGCTCCGATGACGCCGATCCTGGTAGCCATGATGAAAATCCGAAAGCCGAAATCTGAAGTCCGAAATTCTGAATGCTTAGCTTCTAGCTCCTGCTCCTACTCCTTGCCTTTTTCCTTGCCCTTGGCATCGCTCTTCGCCTTTGCGTCGGAAGGGGCGGCGGCGGGAGCGACAGGAGTCGCCGTCGTGACGGGAGCGGCGATCTCGGACGCCTTGACCTGCAGCCCGGCCTCCAGGGCGAGCTTGGCGGTGGACTGGGTGATGTCGACGCTGGTGGCGTAGGTAAAGACGGGCGGCGTGATCTTCATGAGGACGACTTCGAGCCCCACCTCCTGTGCCGCCTTGAGGGCGATCGGCTCGAGACGGATGCGGAATTCGTTGATCATCCGGATCCGCTCCTGGGCGAGAGTGTTCTGGGCCTGGGCCTTGAGGCGGTTGAACTCCTCGTTGAGCTGCTGGTTCGTCGCGAGGATCTGGCGCTTCTGCTCGTCGGTGGGATTCTCTCCCGCCGCCGCCTCGACGCCGGTCATCTGCTTCTGCATGGTCTCCTGGGTACGCTGGAGATCGGCATTGAGGTTGTTCTGCATGTTCAGGAGGTCGACGCGGACCTTTTCCTCGACCCCGAGCTGCCGGGCGACTTCGTCGATGTCGAGGATCGCGACACCGCCTTTTTGGGCGACGGCGGGAAGGATGGTGGCAAGCAGGGCGGTCAGACAGAGGAGGCTGGTTTTCATTTTCATTGGGGTATTTGGAAAAGGAGGCAGAGCCTAGAACAAAAACAGAAGCAAAGTCCAGATTTTTTCGGCCCGCCAAGCAGGTTCGTTGAAGAAAGGGGAATTTCCATTGCGAAGCCCCCCTTCCGCATCGCCTTCCCTTGTCGGATCGGGCGGGATCGTGATGGAATTTCCTGTCCCGATCAAAGCTCCCGTGGAGAAATCCGCAAGGACTTCCCTTCGTCCTACTTCCCCTCCGCAGCGAAAAACTTCAGGATCGCCTCCAGAGTCGAGCCGCTCGGCTCGCCCGGCGCTCCGGGATGGAACAGCTCGCATTCCACCCCGTTCGCCTCGCAATGCTCCTTCAGCTTCACGCCGAAGTTCGCGGTGTGGGTCGGATCCTTCTCCTCCTGTCCGAGGGCGGGAGGCGTGCTGTAATAAAGATAGACCGGCGGATCCCCCTTCGAGACGAGGGCGTAGGGCGAATACTCCGCGATCCAGGACAGGATGGTATCGCGTTTCGCGAGGAATTCGTCGAATGGGGAGAGCTTCTTCTCCGGGTCGCCCTTGAAGCCGAAGGCATGGCCTCCGTAGCGGCTGTTCGGCGTCCATTCCTTCATCTGCGCGGGATCGAGCGTGGTCTGCGCCCCGGAGACGGCGGCAAAGGCGAGGCGGGTGGATTCGCGGGCGACGGGATCGTCGCTCGCGGGATCGGCGAGATCGTCGTGGAAGGCGAGCCAGAGCGAGGTGCAGGCCCCGGCAGAACCTCCGCTCGCCCCGATGCGGGTCTTGTCGATGCCCCATTCCCCGGCCTTGCTGCGGATGAGCTGCAGGGCGCGGGCGGCGTCGTGGAGCGGCCCTTTCACGGGAGGCTCGATGCCGTCGGCGGTGGCTTCGGCGATGAAGCGGTATTCGACCGAAGCCACGGAGATGCCTTTCTCCAGCAAGGCCGGCAGCATTCCGCTCAGTCCGCTGAGCCGTCCGCCGCCGGTCCAGCCGCCGCCATGGATGAAGAGCAGCACCGGCGTGGGCGTCTCGGACTCGGCTTTCCAGAAATGCATCGTCTGCTTCGGATGCGGACCGTAGGCGACGTCGTAGTGCGTCGGCTCGGGCAGCGACGGGTTCTTCGCGAGGAAATCGGTCGCCTCCTTCTCGCCGATGTCGCGGACAAAGAGATTGCGCCAGCGGATCTCGCCCCCGTGGGTCTGGAGCATCAGCGGCCCCTTCGCGGGAAAGGATGCGTCCTTGTCGAAGAAGTTGGCGTAGGCCGCGCCCTCAACGACGAGGCGGCCGTTCAGGGTCACCCAGGTGCGCGCGCCGACCTGCTTGATCTTGAAGCTGTTCCACTGCCCGAAAGGCTTGTCGACGAGCATCAGCGGGTCGCGCCCGAGGGTCTTCACGGGATTGTTGAAGAGGCCGCCCGAGCCGAGGTGGGGCCGCCGGTCGGGCTTGGCGGGATCGAAGACCTGGTTCGGGTCCCAGATCTGCACCTGGGGCTGGCCCCGCAGATAGATGCCGCTGTCCGCTCCGGCGACGGTCTTGTATTCGATGAGCAGCTCGAAATCGCCGAACTCCTCCTCCGTCGTCGCGTAGGGACCCGTGCCCGCGTTGACCAGCTCGCCGTTCTCGACGCGCCAGTGGTTCGCAAAGTCGGCGCGCTGCGCCTTCAGGTTCTCCTCCAGCTTCGCCTGCAGCGTTCTGTGCTTTTTCTGTTCCTGCTCCAGCTTCACGTCCGCCTCTTCCAGCTCCCTGTCCAGCGCCTCGTTTTCCTTTGCCTCCGCCCGCAGCTGCTCTTTGAGCTCTCCTATCTTTGTCAGCAGCTCATCGACAGCACCGCAACTGGCGACTGACAGGGCAGTCT
>CAYSZN010000031.1:11455-13866 GCA_964435425.1 uncultured Akkermansia sp.
TCTCGACGCGCCAGTGGCTCGCGAAGTCGGCGCGCTGCGCCTTCAGGTTCTCCTCCAGCTTCTCCCCTTCCAGCTTGGCCGAGCTGTGGGGATTCCATCCATACCAGCCGCCGAGATCCTTGCCGTTGAAGATGGCGCGGAAGCCCTCCGGCGGGGCAGGGTCGGTCGATTGCGAATAGAGCGGCGCAGTGGCAAGGGAGGCCGCGAGGGCCAGGATCAAGCGGGCATTCATGGTCGCAATGCTAGCCTTTCCCCGCGCGGCGTCGAGAGCCGGAGTCGCGCCAGTGAGCCAAGTTTAAGGGTTCAGGTTTCGGGAACTTGAAACTTCAAACCTTAAACTTGAAACGATCACGGATATGCCCTCGTCGCGTGGGGGCCGAACTCGCGTCGCACTTCCTCCCCGATACGCTGGAGAAGGCCGGGATAATCGCGTGTCGGTCGCACCCGGTTCTCCCCCGGAGGCAGGACTTGCCGACGAATGTCCTGGCGGCGCGGCCTTGGCTCGCATTCGAGGACGACCATGCCCCGACAGTCTCGCCCCAGCACGTCGCGGTAGCTGCGACGCGGCGCCGGATAGCGCCTCGCCTGCGGCCCTCTTCCCGGCCCGAGGCCGCGCACAAGCCAGGGATCGACGAATCCGTCGTCGCACCCGGTGTCGAGATGGCGCTTCAGGCAAGTCTTCTCCGCCCACCAATGGTCCGCGACGAAATCCATGGCCCGCCGGTAGGTCGCTTGAGGAACGACTTCCAGCTCCGCCAGCTCGCGTTCCAGCTCCCGCGTCACCGCCTCGTCGAAGGGCACGCCAGGAGCACGGAGCGCGCGCGCCGCCACGGCGATGCCGACCGCGTGGGAGGGCACGTCCTCGTAGGAGAAGGCGGATCCCTTCTCCGGCATCCCGGGGACGTTGTGAAAGCCATACCACGTCAGGAATTCCCGCCAGTTGTTGAAGTCGAAGGCCGCCTCCTCCGCCGCGATCAAGGCGATCTCCTCGACGAGGCGTTCTCGCTCCGCCGTCCCGAGCGCCGCCCAGAAGGGCGGATAGGCCAGGTGGCAATGGTAGGTCGTCCGGTCGATGCTCTCGAAGGAGAAATGCGTGGCCCCAGCGCGCAGAGCCTCACGCGTCCGATGATGCACGTATCCCGCGAAGTCGATGGTCCGCCGGACATGGGCGAGGTCGAGAAAGCCGCCCCGGCGGGTGTAGAGATGCCCCCGGCCCGTCTCGCTGGACGGCCCCCATCCCAGGGTGTCGATCTTGACGCGGTAGAGATGCTCGCCGAAGCCCTTCTCCCCGCCTTTTTCGGGCAGGATGTGGAGAAGGAAGTTCGGATAGGGCGAGGCGGCGATACGAAGACGGGGCGGCTTTCGCGACTGCCATTCGTCGAGCCCATCGCCCGATGCCGGCCCGGCGAAGGACGCCAGTCCCAGGCCCATTGAAAGCACGAGAGCGGGTCGATGGCGGATCATGGGCGGTCAGCGCTCCACCACCGGCAGCACGAGGGCCGAAGGGTGTTCGGCGCTGTGGTGAAGAGTGTTCTCCGCCACCGCCGTGCGCCGGTGCTCGGCGAGCGGTTCGCCGGTGTTCGGATTGACGTCGAAGCGCGGAAAGTTGCTGCTGCTGAGCTCGAGGCGGAGGCGATGCCCCTTTTTAAAGACATTGCTCGTCGGGTAGAGCCGGATCGTGAAGGGATAGACCGTTCCGGGCTCCATCAACTTTTCCTCGGTCAGGCTCTCGCGGAAGCGCGCCCGCACGATGCCCTCGGTGATCTTCAGGTCGAAGCCGCCGGGCCAGTCGTCGGAGGCCGGATAGACGTCGACGAGCTTCGCGGTGAAATCCGTGTCGGGCGCGCTCGACGAGGCCCACAGCCTCATCTCGATCTCGCCGGTGACTTCGAGATCGGCGGCGAGCGGCTCCGTCTCGAAGACGACGATGTCGTTCCGCGCCGTCAGCGGGATGGGCTGCTTCCAGTTCCAGACATGCTCGCCCCCGCGCTGGTCCCACGCCCCCTGGAGGAGGATGTCGTTGCCGCTGGAGATGCTGCCGCCGATCGTCGGCACCGGATGTTTCGGGTCGAAGAGATAGGTCGTGCTCCCTCCGTCCGCCGCCGGAGCCGCCTTCGTCAGGACACCGCCGCGCCCGAGGAAGAACTCCGTCGGACGCGCCCCCGTCGGCGGCCAGTCCGCCTCGTCCCGCCACTCGCCGCCATGGAAGAGCATCCCCTTCTCCGTCTTGTGTCCGTCGCCCGTGCCCATGGTGAAGAGCCGCACCTTGCTGGCGAAGGGAGCCGCCTTTCCGACCGAGTTGTCCTTGCCCTTCAGCCAATGGTCGTACCATTCGAGCCGCCAGGCGAGCTCGTCGGGAATGGCCGCCTCCTGGCCGAAATCGACCTGCCCGTGCGCGGACTTGCCTTGCA
>CAYSZN010000032.1:0-13576 GCA_964435425.1 uncultured Akkermansia sp.
GCCTGAAGTGCGACCGCCGCGACGTGTGTCCTGATCCGATCTGCTGAGGTGGCCGCAAAGACGCGGCAACAAACGACACTCCTTCCCGAAGCGGCGCGTGGGAGAAGGATGGAGTTGGCGGGAATATCCTTCCGGGGTCGCTGGAGGAATGAGGTCACAGGCCGCTTCGGGCGACTCCAATCCCCATGCCCGCGGTTCTGCCGGAGGTATCGGATGGGTAATCGGCAGACCCAAACCACCGATTGCCGGTTACCGGCCACCGCCCCACATCTCCCGCAAGACCTCTCCCCGTGTCCTGCCGGTGCTTGGCGAAGAGGACTGCTCCGCTTCGTGTGCCTCGATCAGGAGTGCGGCGGGATCGAGGGAGCCGTCTTGCAGCCGGGCGATTCCTTTCGCCCAGACGGCGGCGAGGGCTTCGCCAAGCGGCTCGTCGAGCCGGGCGTCGTAGGTCGCGAAGAAGCCCTTCGTCGCGAAATACTGCGCGGCGGCGACGCGGGGATCGTCGCTGGAGACGTCGAGGTCGTTGAAGAAGCTCAACAGGATGCGGCTCGCGGCGAGCCGACGCACGAGGGAGTCGGGATCGAGCCGCGCGGGCGGGATGCCCTGCCGCACGGCGAGGGCGGCGGCGTGGCCGGCGGATTCGCAGAGGTTCATCCAGGTCGGTTCGAGACGGATCGTGCCCCAGGCGACGTGGGTGGCGGAAAGGCAGACGGGTACGAGGAGATTGTCCACGCCTTGCGGCAGGATCGTCCGGTAGGGCACCTGGCCGGGGAAGGTCTCGACATCGAGCATCATCTTGCCCTCGTCGAGGGTGCCGTCGAGCCGGTGCGGGGTGCAGGCGTGGGTGTCGAGATACCATTCGGTGATGCCGATGCTGTCGGGGTGGACGGGGGCGCGCTCGAGACCGGGCGCGAGCATGGCGTCGTGCTGGGTGAAGGTGTGGCGCCCCACGATGCGCCGGGCCTCGCGCACGTAGAACTCGTAGGGGCGATGTCCGTTGCCGGGGAATTCGTCCTTGGCCAGACCGAACTCGCGCCACGAGGCCTGCCGCTGGGGATCGACCGAGGGATCGTTCTGTAAGAAGTAGAGCAAGGCCAGGGTCGCGTCCCAGTGCGCGTCCATGATCTCGCGGCGGCGCGGCCAGGTGGCCTCGACGTATTCCGTTTGCAGTCCGACGAGCTGGGGACGGTTCCAGCCGCGCTTCCGGTTCGGGATGGGAGCGACGATGGAGCCGTGCTCCAGTCGTTTCATCGCTTCGGGATCATAGTGGGCGGGCCTCTCGACAGGAAGCCGGTTGGCCGGGTCGGAGCTGAGGGTGGTGCGGTAGTTGAAGGCCTGCACGTTCCCGTCGCCCTCGCTGGTACTGTCGCCTTCGCGGATGCGCTGGTAGCCGTCGAAGCGCCGCAGGTTCAGCCGGTGGTGCAGCTCGGCGGCGCGGGCGATCTCCGGGGTCGGGGCTTCCTTCACCGGTTCCATGTAGATGATGCCGGCATGCGGTTCGCCGAATTCCTCGCGCGATTCGCGTCCGATACGGTAGGGCACCTTCGCCACCGCCGCGAGATCGCCTTCGTAGCTGCAATCGGCGAAAATCTTCGCGACGACCTGTGTTTCGGAGTCTCCGTCGAGTTCCCGGAAGGTGGCGGACACCAGCAGATCCCCGTCGCGTTCGACCGCCGCCGGATACAGGCCGCGCAGGACGGTGATGTTTTTCTCCCTCGTCACGAGGCCGGTCAGCACGGCTTCGGCGACTTTGGGCTCGAACTTGCCGTTCGTATGCCCGCTTTTCCCGGGCAGGGCATCGCGGTATTGCGGCGAGTCCTCGCCGTAGGTGTCGCGATAGTGCGCGAAGATCGCCTCGCGCGCCTCGTCGTAGATGGGGGAGCGTTTCCCCTCCCAGAGCGTGTCCCAGACGCCGAGGCCGCTGGAGAGGATGCCGCCGAGATGGTCGTTGTGGTTCACGAGGACAACGTCGAGGCCCTCGCGTGCTGCCGTCACTGCCAGGGCGATGCCGCCGGGGGTGGCCTCGTAGATGCAAAGGTCGGCTTGGAGCGGTCCGGCGTGGAGACAGGGGGAGAGCGAGAGGAGCGCGGCGGAGAGGAGCAGTCTCGTGGTCATGCGGGGGGTACGGGGAGAAAGCCATCGCTCCTGGATTCCGCAAACGCTTTCCGCCTGTCTGGCCGAGGGACAGGTGGCGGGGGGATTTCTGAATTGTCCGGACGACGGCGGAAGGCGCGAACCGCAAAAAAGCTCGACGGACGCTTGGCCTTGGAGGGGCACGCTCCTACGTGCCCCCAAAGTCTACGGGCAGGTCCAACGCGGGCTCCAGTACTGCCGCGCTCTGCATTTCTGCCCGCCGGTACCCCGGCGAGACGTCACTTGGCGCTCACGGCAGGAACGAGCAGACGTACTGGCAGATCCCCTCCTTCACCCGGATCGTGAAGCCCGACTTGGCGGGGACTTGGAAGGCGGTGCCGGCGGCGTAGTCCGCGGTCTCCTCCTGTCCGTCGAGAACGACCTCGCAGGTCCCATCGACGATGGCCATCCCCTCGGCCGCGTCGGTGCCGAAATGGTATTCGCCCGGATAGATGAGCCCGAGGGTCTTCTTCGTGCCATCGCCGAAGACGATGGAGTGGCTGACGACCTTTCCGTCGAAGTAGACGTTGGCCTTGGCGACGGCAGTGACGTTTTCGAATTGCATGAAGTGTGCGAGTGTTCAGTGTTCAGTTTTCAGCCTTGTTCCGGGCCGCCTGGGTCTTGAGACGCAGGGCGTTGAGGCGGATGAAGCCGGTGGCGTCGTCCTGGTTGTAGGCGTGCTCGGCTCCGCCCTCCATCGTGGCGACGGCCTCGCTGTAGAGGCTGAGGGGCGAGCGCACGCCGGCGGCGATGACGTTGCCCTTGTAGAGCTTCAGGCGGACTTCGCCGCTGACGTATTGCTGCGACTCGGTGACGAGCGCCTGGAGGGCCTCGCGCTCGGGCGCGAACCAGAAGCCGTTGTAGACGAGTTGGGCGTATTTCGGAATGAGCGAGTCGCGCAGCTGCATCACTTCGCGGTCCATCGTGAGGCTCTCCATCTGGCGGTGGGCCTGGAGGAGGATGTAGCCGCCGGGGGTCTCGTAGACGCCGCGGCTCTTCATGCCGACGAAGCGGTTCTCGACCATGTCGACGCGCCCGATGCCGTTGCGCCCGCCGAGGAGGTTCAGCACGCGCATGATGCCGTAGGGGGTGAAGAGGGTGTAGTCGCCGGACTGACCCTGTGCGGTCACATCGCCGAGGGCGGCGAGGATTTCAGCCAGGCCCTCGTGCTGGATACCGATGCAGTTGCCCTTCTCGAAGAGGAGCTGGACGTATTCGGCACGGTCGGGGGCCTCCTCGGGCGAGACGCTGAGCACGTACATGTCGCGGTCGGCCTCGCCGGAGGGATCGTACCAAGGATCCTCCAGCACGCCGCTCTCGAAGCTGATGTGGAGGAGATTCCGGTCCATCGAGTAGGATTTCTTCGCCGTGGCCTGCACCGGGATCTGGTGCTCGGCGGCGTAGGCGATCATCTCGGCGCGGCCGGGGAACTGGTCGCGGAAGCGCTTCTGCCGCCAGGGGGCGATGATCTGGATGCCGGGGGCGAGGGAGGCGGCGGACAGCTCGAAGCGGACCTGGTCGTTGCCCTTGCCGGTGGCGCCGTGGGCGATGGCGTCGGCGCCGTTCTCGAGCGCGGCCCGGACCATGCCCTGGGAGATGCAGGGGCGGGCGATGGAGGTGCCGAGGAGGTATTGCCCCTCGTAGATCGCCCCGGCCTGGATCATGGGGAAGATGAAGTCGCGGGCGAAGGTCTCCCTGAGGTCGCCGACGATGCATTTCGACGCGCCGGTCTTGAGGGCCTTCTCCTCGAGCCCGTCGAGCTCCTCCTGCTGGCCGACGTCGGCGCAGTAGGCGATGACTTCGGCCTGGTAGGTGTCCTTCAGCCAGGTGAGAAGGACGGAGGTGTCGAGGCCGCCCGAGTAGGCGACGAGGATTTTTTGGACGTTTTCGCTCATGGTGGCTTCCGGAAAGGGGAGGCGGGCGGCACTCTACGTCCCGCCTCTGCGCTTGCAACGGGATTCGATGCCGCCGCGCCGGGCCCGCCTCCCGCAGGACAGACTGTTTTTTCCAGTGGAAATCCGTCGCCGCTCCCGCTAGCCTCTTCTCCATGGCAGCCACGGTTTTCGAGATGGAGGACATTTCCGTCCAGCGGGGCGGGCGGAGGATCCTCGACGGAATCAACCTCAGCGTCGAGCGCGACCAGCATTGGGTCATCCTCGGAGGCAACGGCTCGGGCAAGACCTCCCTGCTCAACGTGCTGATGGGCTACCTCACCCCGACCGCGGGCGAGATCCACATGCGCGGGCGCGAGGATGCGGTGAACTCCGCCTCGCAGAGCTGGGACGACTGGCGCAAGCGCATCGGCTTCGTCAGCAGCAGCATCTCCCAGCTCGTGGAGCCCGCCGAGACGGGATTCGAGATCGTGCTCTCCGGACGCCATGCGATGGTGAACTACTGGCAGCAGGGCAAGGACGATCCGAACGAGCTCCGCGCCGCCGAGAAGATCCTCGAGAAGGTGAACTGCGTTTCGCTCCGCGACCAGCCTTGGGCGACGATGTCGCAGGGCGAGCGGCAGCGCGTCCTCATCGGCCGGGCGCTGATGGCGCAGCGCATGGAGGTGCTGGTGCTCGACGAGCCCTGCGCCGGGCTCGATCCCGTCGCCCGCGAGCATTTCCTCCAGTTCGTCGAGGAGCTGACGGAGAAGGGCTCCTTCCGCTCGCTGATCCTCGTGACGCACCATGTCGAGGAGATCATCCCCGCGATCACCCATGCCCTCGTCCTGAAGGAGGGGAAGGCCATCAGCCAGGGCGAGAAGCGCCGCGCGCTGAATTCCCTGAGCCTGTCCGAGGCCTTCGGAGCCGAGTTGAAGCTGCGCTCCCGCCTCGGCCGCTACCGCCTCTACTACGGCGACGAGTTCATTCCCGAAGGGGGGCAGGTGGTGTGAGTTGAGAGCTGGTAGTTGAGAGTCGAGAGTCTGGAAATGGGCGGCTTGCGCCGAAATTTTGTGGTCCATCCAAGCTAAGCGGATGAGTAGGAATGTCGAAGGCGGAGTCCTGTCGCCGCGTCTTCCGAAGCGTGCCAAGGGCTGCGGGAAGGGAGCGCGGACACTCCTTATCCGTATTGGTGGAAGCAGGCGGGCCGGGCTCGATGCGGACAGGAGTGTCCGCGCTCCCTTCCCGCCCGCCCGGCGACGGCTCGGTAGGGACGCCTCGCCTCACCTTTGTCGCATCGGGCGGCGCTCCGCGATCCTCCAGCTCGGGGAACGAACGTCGCTTGGACGCCCGGTTGGCTGCGCGGGCCGCACGACCCTACCCTTGCCCGCCTTTCGCAGGCTCTCGTTTTCAAAGGCAACCCCGAGCGCCCCATCCGTAGCCCCGGCTCCCAAAAAAGGCTCTTTGGAGCTATTACCGCATCGTCCGAACTTGCCTTAGCATGGAGGGGAGTTGCTCCATCCCATCCGACCATGAGGTCCACCGCCCTCGCCGCTCTTGCCCTGTTCCTCTGCGGAACGACGCTCCACGCCCAGAACTGGACCGTCGTGAATCTCCATCCTCCCGGAGCCGCTGGTTCTGCCATCAACGCCATTACCCGCACCCAGCAGGGGGGATATATCCAAATCGATGACGAGGTGACCCGCGCCGCGCTCTGGACCGGCACCGCCGCCAGTTGCGACGATCTCCATCCCCTCGTTGCCACCTCCTCCCAAATCCTCGCCCTTTCCGGCAACCGGCAGGGAGGATGGGCTAACATCGGTGGCGAGGAACATGCCGCGCTCTGGACCGGCACTCGTGCCAGCTTCGACGATCTCCATCCCGACGGGGCCACCGACTCCCGAATCCACACCCTCTCCAGCACCCAGCAGGGGGGATCTATCACCACCGGTGGCCACGACTATGCCGCGCTCTGGTCCGGCACCGCCGACAGTCAGATCAGCCCCCATCCCTTCTGGGTGGCCACCGGCTCCCGAATCCTCGCTCTCTTCGGCACCCAGCAGGGGGGATATGCCACCATCGGCGGCCAGGACCATGCCTCGTTCTGGACCGGCCGCAGCAGCGACCCCTGGCTCGATCTCCATCCCGACGGGGCCGCTTCCTCCCAAATCCTCGCCCTCTCCGGCAACCGGCAGGGGGGAGTTGTCACCGACGCCGGCGGCAAATACTACGCCGCGCTCTGGTCCGGCACCGCCGACAGCTACGTCGATCTTCATCCCGCCGGACCCGCCGGATCCCTCGTCTTCGCCCTCTCCGGCAACCGGCAGGCGGGATTTACCGCCAACGGCGCCGGTTATCCTCGCGCCGCACTCTGGTCCGGCACCCGCGCCAGCTTCGTCGATCTCCACGCCTTCCTGCCTGCTCACTATTTTGCCTCCCTGGCCACTTCCGTCTGGACCGACGGCTTCACCGTCCTCGTCGGCGGGTGGGGCGGCAACATCACCACCAACCGGCAGGAAGCCATCCTCTGGCGCTACACTCCGAGCGCCCCCACCCTCTCCATCAAGGGCAGGAAGCGCATCACGACCTCCCGCCCCAAGCTCGTCGTGAAGGGACGCGCCGCCGATGCCGACCGCAACCTCGCCAAGGTCGAGGTCAAGGTCGGCAAGGCCAAGTTCAAGCGGGCCAAGGGCCTCGCCAACTGGCGCTTCACCGCCAAGCTCCGCCCCGGCAAGAACCAAATCACCGCCCGCGCCACCGACACCACCCGCCTGAAGTCCCGCAACGCCAAGATCACCGTCGTCCGGCGTTGAGTTGAGAGGACCGTCGGAGGCGAACTCCTGTAGCCGAGGCCATTGGCCTCGGTCGAACGTCGCAGGGACATCCGATCCGCGCCCAATGGACGCGGCTACAGCGCTGGCTCCGGACCTCTCCACTACCCACTCTCAACTCCTCAATACCCCAAGCCCCAGTCGCCGGAGTAGGGTTCGCTGGGGAGGGCCTTGCCGGCGCTGGGATCGGTGATCGGGCCCATGGTGAGCCGCTGCCCGATCTTGAGGAGGCGATAGCGCTGGTTGAGCCGCTCGCAGCAGTTCGAGAACTCCTCTGTCGTGGGATTGCCCCGGTCGAAGAGGTCGTAGTGGCAGGGCACGGCGAGGCTCGCGCTGACCGCCTTCGCGAAGGCGGCGGCCTCGAAGCCGTTCATGCTGACGCGGTCCGCGCTCTTGCCGTCGGTGCCGTGGATGGGGAGGAAGGCGAGGTTCACCGACCAGCGGCGCACCTCCTTGACGAGATGCGTGTGCCAGACCGTCTCCCCGGCGTGGAAGATCGCGAAGGGGCCGAAGAGGATCACGTAGCCGAGGTCGCGGGAGTTGCCGCGCTCGTCGCGCCGGATCTTCGGATTCGCCGCGTTGACGCCGTGGAAGTCGAAGGGGCCGAACTTCACATAGGTGCCCGCGTTCACGGAGAGAATCGGTGGGGCGGCGGCACCGAGGATGCTCTCGGCCTCCCCGGCGCGGCCCGCCGGCACCACCACCTTCAGGGCGGGATTGGCGGCGCGCAGCGGCAGGATCGTCTCGGGATCGAGGCGGTCGGGTTCGGTGCTGCTGCACACGACGCAGTCGATCCCGGTGAGCTGGAGCGGATCGACGACCCGTTCGGAGATGCGGCGCAGCTCCTCCGGCGTGCCCGCGGTCCTCCGGCTGAGGGCGTCGGAGAGGTAGGGATCGATCAGCAGCCCGTGGCCCGCCCATTTGATGAGGAAGCCGCTTTGCCCCAGCCACCAGACGTGGATGGCTCCGCTGACCTTGTCGGCCTCGCGGAAGTCGGCGAGGAAGTCGTCGTCTTTCTGGACGGGAATGATCATGCACAGGCGCTTGAGCCCGCCGCGCACGCGGCGCGGGCGGACGAATCCCCTTCCCTTGCACAACTTCCCGCGGATTTCAAACGCAAGGGGGCCTCTGGAAACCTCGGGATTGAAAACTGCGAGTCATTTTTTCGCCTCGCGAGGCGCGATGAGGGGAGTGGAGCGGGCTCCACGACCGAAGAGCAACGCGGCGAGGCGGGAAAATGACTCGCAGCCTCCGGGTCGCTTTCAATCCTTTCGGCATCAGTCGCACAATTCCATGGTTTCCACTCATGCGATTTTCGATTCCGAGGTTTCCAGAGGTCCCCGCAAGCATCCGGTCCCGGTCCGGCGGCGCAAGGGCGTGCCGAAAAGGGCTTGCGGAGAGAGGGCGTCCTCCTGCATGATGGCCGCTCCCCATCCAGCCCGATGAACGCCCGCCTCCTTCCCGCCGTCCTCCTCGCCTCCCTCTGCCTGCCTCTCGCGTCCGCCGACGAGGCCTTGAAACGTTCCCTCGTCCTGCACGCCTCCTTCGACAAGGGGCTCGACGCCGATTTTTCGAAGGGCGATCCCGCCGCCGTGGTGAGAAGCTCCGCCGGTCTCGTCCCCGTGCCGGAGAACGACGAGGCCGTCCTCGTCGCCGAAGGCGGCCGCTTCGGCGGGGCGCTGCATTTCCCGAAGAAGGGCACGACCCGCCCCAGCTACCGCGGCGAGGGCGTGCTGGGCTACAACGACAAGGACTGGAGCGCGACGGTCTCGCTCTGGCTCCGCCTCACCCCCGACGAGGATCTCGAGCCCGGCTACTGCGACCCCATCCAGATCGTCGGCGACGACACGAAGAAGGGCTTCGTCTTCCTCGAATGGTCGAAGGACCACAGCCCGCGCTACTTCCGCTACGCGATCCGTCCGCTCATCGAGCTGTGGGATCCCGAAGGCCTCGGTTGGGAGGTCGTTCCCAAGGAGACGCGTCCCGTGGTCGAGCTGAAGGCGGCCCCCTTCTCCCGCGACCGCTGGACCCACGCCGTCTTCACGCTGGAGCGCATCAACGCGGGCAAGGGCACCTCCGCAGGGACGCTTTACCTCGACGGGAAGAAGCAGGGCCGCATCGAGAACTTCGACCTCGTCTTCGGCTGGGATCCCTCCGCCGTACTGATCGTGCTGGGAGCCGCCTACGTCGGTCACATCGACGACCTCGCCGCCTTTGACCGAGCCCTGACTGAGGAGGAGGTGGCAACGCTCCACGCCCTCGAGAACGGCGTCGCCGACCTGCGACCCTGAGATTCCCGCCCCGAGCGGGCGGGAAATCCGAAGCAAGAAATCCGAACCGCTTCGGGGGACCGCTGATCCTCGCTGAGGTTTCCAAACCCGAAAAGATCAGCGGAAATCAGCGGTCGCCGTCATCCATTCGGATTTCGAGCTTCGGATTTCGGATTTTTCCTTCCACGGTTTCGGGCTATCGTTCCACCCTCCCCCATGAAAGCTCCCTTCCTTCTCCGTGTCGCGGTGTTCGGCCTTTTTGTCTTCGCCGTCGATGTCGCGATGGCGGCCCGGCTCACCAATGCCCAGTTCCGACCGTTCCGTGGAAGCTACACGGGAGCGGTCTCCGGCATCGCGGGGAACCCGACGGGCTCGATGGCTGTGGGGCCCTTCACCAGCACCATCGTGGTGAAGTCGAAGCGCAGCGAGACGCTGACGCCGCTGATCAGCAATCTCTACTCCCAGCGCTCGCACAAGATCGCCTGGCGCAAGCCGACGGGGACACCGAGGCGGGCGGTCCTGACGGGCGTCTACCGGGGAACCTTCTACGATGTCTACGGCGCCCAGTATCTGGTCCAGGGCACCCGGCGGCTCGTGCTGACCCGCCGGACGGTGCAGGGAACGCGGCGGCAGGCCGTGCGCCTCTCCGACAACCTCAAGGAGGTCTTCGTCGTCTCCGGCAACACCTTCGCCGGCCAGGACCTGACCGGACGCCTGCGGCGGAAGTAGACCGGGCCCGTCACGCGGCGGCCCGGCGTTTCAGCATCCCGATGAGGGCGCGGGCCTTCGCCCGTCCTTCTCTGGTGAGGGAAAGGGACTTCTCGTCCTCGCGGAGGTAGGCGCGGACCTTCAGCCCGGCGATGGCCGAGGTGATGTGCGCGACGCGGGGGCGGCCGCTCTCGGCGATGACGTCGTTGATGGCGCGGCTGGAGAAGGTGTCCTGCTGGTAGGCGTCGCTGAGGATGAGCGAGGCGAGGAGGGCTTGGTCCGCCAGGGTCAGCTCGTGCGCCGCCGGGTCCTCGAGGATGAAACGGGCCTCGTCGTGCAGGGCCGGTCCCTCGTCGTCGCGGGGCGGCCACTCCTCCCGGTCCGTCGAGAGGGAGCTCTGCGTCCGCATCCGGATCGCCACCCTCACCGCCATCTCCAATGCCTCGAGATCGTGCAAGTCCATCTCGGCAATGAGGGCCGCGAAGTCTTCTCGGGTCGAGGATCTCATGTTAATCTCATTTATTTCTCGATTTTGTTCCGTTTTTGCTTGCAATTCCGAATCAGAAATGAGAAATCACGCAGGATGGTGAGGTTTATTTGAGTAATTTCGCAGGATTCCTTGTTCGATCAACAAGTATCTCTCAAGACCCCATCGGGCGAAACGCATCGGAGACCGCTATGAGGGAGATCGAAACCGTCGTTGTCTCGAGCATCGATTCGCTGCTCGAGGAAATGGTTCCCCGCCTAGGGTTCCAGCGCACTCCGGTCTACCGGGGGCAAGGCTCGGCGGGCTGGTCCCTGCTGCCGCCCCTCTACCGCGAGGAGGTCGCGAAGACCGAGCACGGATCGTGGGCGGGGCTCGAGGGGGCCTTCCTCTTCAGCCTGAAGCAGCGCGCCGCCGCCGAGATCTCCCACGATCCCGTCACGGAACTGGAGTGGATGGCCCTCGGTGCCCACCATGGGCTGCCCACGCGCCTCTCGAGCTGGACGGAGAACGCTCTCGTCGCCCTGTTCTTCGCCACCGGCTCCGACCACGAAGGGGAGGATGGCGTGGTCTGGCGCATCTTGCCGGGCGAGGCGTCTTTCTCCATCGCCCACGATTTCGAGAGCGTTCCCGGCCGGCTCTGCCTCTACCGGCCGCAGCGCCCCGATCTCTCGATGCGGAGCCAGAGGGCCCGCTTCCTCGCCCATCCGCTGCCGGCGGGGCAGGCGGCTCCCTGGACTCTCGAGCAGTTTTACGAGCGTGGGGACGACCGCCTCGTCCTCTCGAGGCTCGTCATCCCCGCCGAATGGAAGGGCTACCTGCGCCGCCGCCTTTCCTCGATGGGCATCGACCATCACTCCATGTTCCCCGGCCTCGGCGGCCTCTGCCGCGATCTCCGCGACGAGATCTGCTCGCACACCGACAGCTACGAGTGGACCTTTCCGGAGTGATCCGGAGAGACGAATCCCCCGTAGGCCGGAGAAAGGGCAAAAAGGCCTCGCCTCGCGAGGGCGACCGGCTATGTTGCGCCGTCGTTTCATCCCAGCCCCCCTTTCCCTAGCCATGGACGCCGTCAAAATCCTCGGAAGCCTTCTCTCTAAAAACGCCCTCGGATCGAAGACCGGAGGCAGCATTCTCGAAACGCTCCTTGGCGGAGCCGACGCCCCTCGCGGGAAGGCGCCCTCCTCGGCCGGGAATCCGGCCGACATCCTCTCGACCCTGCTCGGCGGGAAAAAGAGTGCCGGCAAGGGCGGGTTCGCCGCGCTCGCCGCGATCCTCGCCGTCGCCGCCGCCTCGCGCGGCAAGGGTGGTGGCAGCAAGGGCGGAGGAGGCGATCTGCTCGGCTCGCTCCTTGGCGAAGTCGTGGGCAAGGGAGGTCTTGGCGACCTTCTCGGAGGGGGCGGAGCCAGCCGTGGGACATCGGGTGGTGGCCTCGGCGATCTCGTCGGGGGACTGCTCGGAGGCGGCAAGTCGGGCGGCTCGCCGGATCTGGGTGGCCTGCTGGGTTCTCTCCTCGGCGGTGGCGACGCCGCCCGTGCCGGCATTGCCTCGCTCCCCGAAATCGATCCGGCCGAGGCCGAAGAGGGGGCGAAGCTCCTCATCGAGGCCATGTGTCTCGCCGCGAAGAGCGACGGGCATGTCGACGAGCAGGAGCGCGAGACCATTCTCGGCCAGCTCGGCGACCTCGACGACGACGAGATCGGGTTCGTGAAGCGGCAACTCTCCTCCACCGTCGGAGTCGAGGACTTCGTCCGGCGCGTCCCCGAGGACATGGCCGAACAGGTCTACGCCTTCGCCCTGATGGCCGTGCGGCTCGATTCTCGCGAGGAGGCCGAATGGTTCGCCCAGCTCGCCCAGGGTCTCGGCATCGACGGGACGACCGCCAACGCGATCCACGAGCGCCTCGGCCAGCCCGAGATCTTCGCCTGACCTCCGCCTTTCCCTCCATGGCCCGGCCCCGCCGTCGCAAAACTCCCGGGAACCGTCCGTTCGAGGCGCGCGCCAACGCCCATTCCAGCGCCTCGACCGGCATCGCCCGCCTCACCGAGGAAGGGCTCCTTGAGCGTCTCGCCGAGGCGGAGGAGGCCGGCGAGGAGCCGCTCCTGCTGGTCCTCGACGGCGTGCAGGATCCCCACAACCTCGGGGCCTGCCTCCGCACCGCCGAGGGCGCGGGCGCGATGGCCGTGGTCGTGCCCCGCCACCATGCCGCGCCCGTGACCGAGACGGTCGTCCGCGTCTCCTGCGGAGGGGCGGAGCTCGTTCCCGTCGTCTCCGTCGGGAACATGGCCCGCTTCCTCGAAGCGCTGCGCGAGGAGCATGGCGTCCGCGTCGTGGGCACCGCCGACGAGGCCGACTGCGAGCTCTACGAATGCGATTTCTCCGGCCCTCTCGCGCTCGTTCTCGGAGCCGAGGGAGAAGGGATGCGCCGCCTCACCAAGGAGAACTGCGAGGTCCTCGTCCGCATCCCCATGCTCGGACAGGTGCCGTGCTTGAACGTCTCCAACGCCGCCGCGGTCTGCCTCTACGAAGCGCTCCGGCAGCGAGAATTCGGCGAGCAGCCGTGATTCGGGATTGTCCCGCCGGCCGTTTCCGGGTTAGAATGCCCGCCATTGCCATGGACAACGCCTACGCCCAACCCTATTCCGTCGCCGCGGCAGCTCCCTCGGAGCGCGCGGTGTTCATCCGCCGCACCTACCTCCACCTCGCCTTCGCGATCCTCGCCTTCATCGGCGTCGAATGGTTCCTCCTCCAGCAGAGCTGGACGCCGGGGCTGGTCCAGCTGATGGCGGGTGGGAAATACGGCTGGCTTGTCGTCCTCGGGGCCTTCATGGGCGTGTCCTGGCTCGCCGAGCGCCTCGCCGCCTCGGAGGCCTCGCGCGGCGTGCAGTACGCCGGGCTGGCCATCTTCATCGTCGCCCAGGCGATCATCTTCCTGCCGCTGCTCTTCATCGCGGTCTTCTATTCCGGCGATCCCGGCGTCATCCTCAAGGCGGGCGTCACGACCGGCTTCGTCTTCGGCGGGCTCACCCTCGCCGCCTTCGCCACGGGCAAGGACTTCTCCTTCCTCCGCGGCTTCCTCATGGTCGGCGGCTTCGTCGCGATGGGGGTCATCGTCGTGTCCATCATCTTCGGCTTCAGCCTCGGCACCCTCTTCGCCGGCGCCATGGCGATCTTCGCCTCCGTCGCGATCCTCTACAACACCTCGAACATCATCCACCACTACCGCACCGACCAGTACGTCTCCGCCTCCCTTTCCCTCTTCGCGAGCGTGGCGCTGCT
>CAYSZN010000033.1:0-13245 GCA_964435425.1 uncultured Akkermansia sp.
TCCTCGTCGCGGCGGCGAACAAGGCGCTCGGTGCCTACGGTCCCATCATCTCTCTCGTGAACCACGCCCTGCCTGCGACCGAGGATATCGCGGCGCTGGCTTCGGCCATCGAAAAGGGCGAGATCGAGACGCTCTTCGTCCTCAATGAGGGCGACGTCGCCTTCGACGCTCCGGCCAATCTCGACCTGCCCGGCAAGCTTCGGAAGCTGAAGTCTCTCGTCCATCTCGGCTACCGTCCGAACGAGACCGCGAAGCTCGCCACCTGGCATGTGCCCGGTGCGCACTACCTCGAATCCTGGGGTGACCATTTCAGCCTTTCCGGTCTCTACTCCGTGCAGCAGCCTGCCATCGCTCCGCTCTGGGGTGGGGTTTCGGTGGACCGTTTCCTTCTTTCCCTGATCCAGGAGGACGCCTCCGGTGCGGCTCTGCTGGAGCGCGTGAAGGCCACCTTCGCCGCCGTCGGTGGCAAGGATTGGACCGTGACCCTGCGCGATGGTTTTGCCAAGGAGGTGACGCTGCCTGCCGGTGAGTTCACCGGCGATCCCGCCGCTCAGAGCGCCGCTCTCGCCAAGGCCACGATTTCCGATTTCCCCCATCCCGACGGGCTGGAGGTGATTCTTGCCCCGAGCAGCTCCGTCTACGACGGGCGCTTCGTCAACAACGGCTGGCTTCAGGAAGCCCCCGATCCCATCACCAAGCTGACCTGGGACAACGCCGCTCTCATCAGCTTCGCCACCGCAGCCGAGCTGGGTCTCGAGGATGAGGATCTCGTCGAATTCTCCGTGGGCGGACGCAAGGTGCAGGCTCCCGTCCTGCGCACGCCCGGTCAGGCCGACTTCGCCGTCACTCTTCCGGTCGGCTACTACGGCGACCTCGCCACCGGCACCGCGAGCAAGGGGGTCGGCTTCAATGCCTACCCTCTTCTGACCAGCGCCCAACCCTATGTGGTCACCGGCGTCCTCGCCGTCAAGCTCGGGAGGAAGCATCAGCTCGCCCTCGCTGCCGAGCACTACAGCATGGAGGGCCGCTCCATCGCCCGCGAAGGCACGGTCGACATGCTGAAGCAGGATCCGACCTTCGCGCAGTATCAGGGGATGGACAGCCACATTCCCGAAAACCAGTCGCTCTACAAAGGGGTGAACTACATGGCCGGCGAGGTGCCGGAAGGACCGCTCGTAGGTGCTTTGCAGGGCCACGGCTACCGCGTCGATCCCCACCACCAGTGGGCGATGACCATCGACCTCAACACCTGCACCGGCTGCAACGCCTGCCTCATCGCCTGCCAGGCGGAGAACAACATCCCCATCGTCGGGAAGGAGCAGGTCCTCAACGGCCGCGAGATGCACTGGGTCCGCATGGACCGCTACTTCACCAGTCCGAAGGACAAGGAGACCGTGGCCGACCTCGGCAATGTCTTCGACTACATCGCGGGCAAGGAGAAGACGAAGATCGAGCCGGGACGCCGTCCTGTGGACGACGACCAGATCGAGATGATCACCCAGCCGGTCTCCTGCCAGCAGTGCGAGAGCGCCCCCTGCGAGACGGTCTGCCCGGTCAACGCGACGACGCACACGGGCGACGGTCTCAACTCGATGACCTACAACCGCTGCATCGGCACCCGCTACTGCGCGAACAACTGCCCCTACAAGGCGCGCCGCTTCAACTACTACGACTACAACAAGCGTCCCATCGAGAAGATCACCGTGGGCGGCATCGAGGCCAGCGGCCTCGTCTTCGGTCCCCTTGCTCCGGCCTCGGGCAATGCCACGACGACGCAGCGCCTCCAGAAGAACCCCAACGTCACCGTGCGGATGCGCGGGGTCATCGAGAAGTGCACCTACTGCGTGCAGCGCATCAACGCGGCGAAGATCGCAGCGAAGGCGGCGGCGCGCGACTCGGCGGATGTCCAGGTGAAGACCGGCTCCTTCAGCGTGGCCTGCCAGGACGTCTGCGGCGCTGGCGCCATCACCTTCGGCAACCTCAAGGATCCGAACGACAGGATCAACGCGGCGAAGAAAAATCCTCGCAACTACGATCTCCTGAAGTATATCGGCACCCGTCCGAGGACCAGCTATCTGGCCCGCATCAAGAACCCGAACCCCAGGATGCCGGGGGCGGAGTTCGTGGGTACCGTGACCTCCCAGATGCATTGATCCGAGTCCTTTCCGACCCATGGCAAATCTTTCCAAAGCGAACGCGGCCGTGCATCCCTCCGAAGCGGAAGGGATCGCACGCGAGCCCCTCGTGCTCAACCACCGCTCCCTCGGCTGGATCACCGACCGGATCTGCGGTATCGTCGAGAACCGTCAGCCTCTGATCTGGTGGGTGCTCTTCGTGCCCTCCGTCATCGGCTTCCTCTGCCTCGTCTTCAGCCTCGTCTATCTCGTCTCCACCGGCGTCGGGGTTTGGGGGATGAACCATCCCGTCGCCTGGGGCTGGGACATCGTGAACTTCGTCTTCTGGATCGGCATCGGCCACGCCGGCACGCTCATCTCGGCGATTCTTTTCCTGACCCGGCAGAAGTGGCGCACCTCGGTGAACCGCGCCTCGGAGGCGATGACGCTCTTCGCGGTGATGTGCGCCGGGATCTTCCCCGGTTTCCACGTCGGTCGTTTCTGGATGGTCTGGTTCCTCGCCCCTGTCCCGAACGCCAACGGCATCTGGCAGAATTTCAAGAGCCCGCTCCTCTGGGACGTCTTTGCCGTCTCGACCTACTTCACCGTCTCGGTCATCTTCTGGTACATCGGCCTCATTCCCGATCTCGCGACCCTGCGCGACCGGGGCAAGGGTCTCGCCAAAAAGCTCTACGGCTTCTTCGCCCTCGGCTGGCGCGGCGGCAACCGCCAGTGGCGCCACTACGAGATGGCCTACCTCATCCTCGCGGCCATCTCCACTCCGCTGGTGCTCTCGGTCCACTCGGTCGTGTCCTTCGACTTCGCGACCTCGGTGGTGCCGGGCTGGCACACCACCATCTTCCCGCCCTACTTCGTCGCGGGCGCGATCTTCGGCGGCTTCGCCATGGTGCTGACCCTGATGCTGCCGGTGCGCAAGCTCTACGGTCTCGAGGATCTCATCACCGCGAAGCACATCGACAACATGGCGAAGATCATCCTCCTCACGGGGACGATCGTCGGCTACGCCTACATCATGGAGCTGTTCATCAGCTACTACGCGGCGAACGCGTTCGAGACCGACGCCTTCCACATGCGCATCCTCTCGGGTCCCTACACCTGGGCCTACTACTGCATGTTCTTCGCCAACGTCATCGCGCCGCAGGTCTTCTGGTTCAAGTGGTCGCGGCACAATCTCTGGATGGTCTTCGTCGTCGTGAACATCGTCAACGCGGGGATGTGGTTCGAGCGCTTCGTCATCATTCCGACCTCGCTCGCCCGAGACTTCCTCCCCGGCCAGTGGGGCTACTACTCGGCCTCCTGGGTGGAGAAGCTCCTCTTCGTCGGCAGCTTCGGCATGTTCATGATGCTCTTCCTCCTCTTCCTCCGCTTCCTTCCCGTCATCGCCATCAGCGAAGTGAAGGGCGTGCTGCCCGAGTCGGATCCCCACTACCCTGACTGGAAGCGTCTGCAGGACAAGCGCCGCGGCGCGGCGAAATAAGACCGGAATCCCAAACCTCGCAGGAATCGTGAGCAATCCATCCTCCAGTTCGACCGAGCTTTTCGGCTACGTCGCGGAATTCGAGTCCGCCTCGGACCTCTATCATGCCGCCGAGAAGGTCCGCGACGCGGGCTTCCGCCGCTGGGACGTCCACACTCCCTATCCCGTCCACGGCATGGACCATGCCATGGGCCTCGGGAAGAGCTGGCTCTCCGCCATCGTCCTCGGTGGTGGGATCGCCGGCTCCCTCACGGCGCTGGTGATGCAGTTCTTCACCCAGGTCGCCCTCTACCCCACGGTGGTGCAGGACAAGCCGACGAACCTCTTCACGATCCCGGCGTTCTTCCCGGTGACCTTCGAGCTGACCATCCTTCTCTCCGCCTTCGCGACGGTGGCCGGGCTTTTCACCCTCATCCTGCTGCCCCGCTGGAACCACCCCCTCTTCAACTCGCCTCTCTTCGCCAAGTTTTCGAACGACGGCTTCCTCCTCGTGATCGAGGCCCGCGACCCGAAGTTCAAGCGGGAGAAAACGAAGGAGCTCCTCGCCGAGATCGGCGCGGGCAAGATCGAGGAAGTGAACTACTGAACCGGATTCTGGCACATGCGTTGGTTTTTCCTCATTCTCGCGATCGCCTCGATCACTGTCGCCCTAGCCCTCGGGCCGCGTGGCGAGAAGTTCTCGACGCCCCCCTTCATGCTCTTCCCCGACATGGACAACCAGTACAAGGTGAAGGCGCAGAAGCCGAGCACCTTCTTCGAGAACGGGCAGGGGGCGCGCAAGCCCGTCGAGGGCACCGTGCCCTTCGGCCACGACCTCCCTGGCGAGGACCTGGTCAGCAGCCGCCTCGACTACTCGCGCGGCACCGACTACTTCAACACCGGCCTCTTCGGTGACTTCTACGGAAAAGGCTTCCCCGAGGAGATCCAGATGGACGAGGCCTTCCTCGCCCGAGGCAAGGAGCGCTACCGCATCACCTGCACTCCCTGCCACGGCGAATCGGGCAACGGGGCGGGCATCGTTTCGAAATACTGGGCCATCCCACCGAGCGCGAACCTGCTCGACCCGCGTGTCAAGGCGCTGCCCGAGGGGCAGCTCTTCTGGACCATCACCCACGGCAAGGGCCTGATGGGCCCCTACAACGGCGTCCTCTCCGTGAACGATCGCTGGGCCGTCGTCGCCTACCTCCGTGGCCTCCAGGCCGCCTCGGGCAACTGATCGAAATCCCTTTCAACCGCTGCAAGACTCTATGGCTGGACTCAAAGACGGAGACGACTACCGCGACGGGGAGCGTTTCAAAATCCCTGCCCTGCTCCAGCGTATCTTCCTGGGGATCGGGGGAGGCGGCTTCCTGCTGTTCTTCATTCTCAGCTTCGCCCTTCCCGGCAAGGCGGGGGCGATGGCCTACAGCTGGCTCTTTGCCGTCATCTTCTTCCTTTCGCTCGCCGTGGGCGGGCTCTTCTGGACGATGCTCCACCACGCGAGCAACTCGGGGTGGGGGACGGTGGTCCGCCGTCTCATGGAGAATCTGGCGAGCCTGATTCCCTTCATGCTCGTCCTCGCGTTGCCGATCCTCGTCTTCCCCAGCTTCCGCGATGCCTTGTGGGAGTGGTTCCCGCAGCGCAAGGCCGCCCTGCACCACGCCGAGGAGCTGGCGGAGAAGGAGAAGGCCGGCTACATCGCCGCTCAGATCGCCAAGATCGAGGAGGCCAAGGCTGCCGTCGAAGCGGCGAAGAAGGATCTCGCCGACGTCGCCTCGCCCAGTCCGGGCCATCGCCTGCACCTCGAGCGCCGCATCGCCGAGCTCGAGAAGAAGGCCGCCACGCTGGCCAAGGAGGATCTCTCCGACGCGGGCGCGACAGCCACTCTCGTTGACCAGCATTTCCTCCACGACGCCGCCCTCCTCTTCAAGAAGCGCGGCTACCTCAACGAGGGCTTCTGGTGGCTGCGCCACGTCTTCTACTTCGTCGTCCTCGGCGGCATCGCCTTCCTCCTCCGCGGCTGGTCGCTGAAGCAGGACAAGGACGGTGATCCGAAGTGGTTCCGCTGGATGCGCCGCTGGAGCTGCGGGCTTCTCCTCTTCTTCGCGACCGCTTGGACCTTCCTCGTCTTCGACTGGCTCATGGGCCTCGACTACGCCTGGTTCTCGACGATGTGGGGTGTCTACCTCTTCGCCGGGGCCGCCCTGAACTCGATGGGCTTCCTCGTCATCCTGCTGACCCTGCTGCGCCGGGCAGGCTACCTCAAGAAGGTGGTGACGATGGAGCACTACCACCTGATGGGCAAGCTGATGCACGCCTTCGTCATCTTCTGGGCCTACATCGCCTTCTCGCAGTATTTCCTCATCTGGTATGCGAACATCACCGAGGAGACGAAGTTCTTCCTCATGCGGAATACCGGGTGGTGGAACTACTACACCATCGCCTTCCTCGTGATCGGCCACTTCTTCATCCCCTTCGTGGCCCTGCTCCTCCGCCAGGTGAAGAAGATGCCCTACGTGATCTCCGGAATCGCGGGGTGGAACCTGCTGATGCACGCCTTCGACCTCTACTGGATCATCATCCCCGAGCGCGGGCCCTCCCTCACCGCCCATCTCGGTGCGGACGGCATTCTCTCGACCATCCCCGGCGCGTGGATCTTCGACATCCTCGCCTTCGTCACCGTCGCGGGGATCTTCGGATACTTCCTCCTGAGGCAGTTGGCCTCGGCGAGTCTGTTCCCCTGCCGCGACCCTCGCCTCGACGAATCCCTCAACGTGGTGAACTGATCCGTGGACGAACGCCCTTCTCCCATGAACGATTCCGGCAAACCCTGCTGCACCAACCCGAAGCCGGTCCTCTGGACCCTCGCCATCTTCGCGTTGTTCGGCTTCCTCTCGCTGATCCTCTCCGGCCAGCTTGGCACGAAGTCTCCGGCGAACCGTGCTTTCGAAGGCGAGTTCTCCGACGAGACGACGAAGCAGCGCTGGGCGAACCTCGCCGAGGTGAGCGAGGCCCAAGGTGCGCTCGTCGACGAGGCGAAGGTCGATGCCGCGCTGAAAGCCCTCGCCCAGTCGCCCGAAAAGCCCACCGCGACCGACATCGTCGTGCCCGGATCGCCCACCTTCCTGAAGCAGATGGAACAGCCTGCCGCTCCGGCGGAGCAGGCAAAGCAGCCCAGTCCGGCTGAACCGGCTGCGGTGCCTGCGGCCCCGGCAGCGCCCGCCGCACCAGCACCCGCCCCGGCTGCACCCGCCCCGGCTGCACCCGCTCCCGCGCAGTGAACCGTTTCCGACCTATGACAGTCCCACAACCCACTCCGGAGGATTTGCAAGCGCGGGCCGAGATCGACCGCTCGGCGCGCTATCCGGTGATGTTCTTCTTCACCAGCGCCGCCGCATGGCTCCTCTTCGCGACGGTGCTTGGCGTCCTGAGCTCGCTGAAGCTCCGCTTCCCCGAGTTGTGGGACGGCTGCGCCTTCATGGGCTACGGTCGCCTCTTCCCGGTGCATTTCAACGCCCTCGTCTACGGCTGGGCGATGCAGGCGGGCATCGGCGTGATGCTCTGGCTCATGGCGCGCCTCACCCGTTCGCGCCTCCAGCATCCGGTGGCCCTCATCGTCGCGGGACATATCTGGAACGCCGGCGTCGCCCTCGCGGTCCTCGCGATCTGGGCTGGCGCAGGCCGCTCCCTCCCGCTCCTCGACTTCCCGGGCTGGCTCTGGCCGGTCCTCGCGATCTCCTACGCGATGATCGTGGTCTGGGTCGTCCCCATGTTCCACTCCCGGCGGAATGCCCTGTTCTACATCTCCGAGCTCTACCTGATCGGCGCGGCGATCTGGTTCCCGTGGATCTTCCTCACTGCGAACCTCCTCGTCAACAAGGGGGCGGCTCCGGCCATGGGGGCGGGGACGAACGCCTGGTACCTCTCGAACCTGATCTACTTCTGGATGGCCCCGGTCGCCCTCGCCGTGGCCTACTACATCGTCCCGAAGATCTCGGGCCGCGCCATCTACAGCTATCCGCTGGCCCAGGCCAGCTTCTGGATCCTCGCGGTCCTGGCAGGCTGGACGGGCTTCGCCCGCTTCATGGGCGGTCCCTTCCCCGCGTGGATGTCGGCGGTCAGCGGTGCCGCCACCATCTTCATCCTTCTCGGGATCCTCGCGACGGTGGTCAATCTGATGCTCACCCTCAAGGGCAGCTCGAAGCTATGGGAATACAGCCCCTCGCTCCGCTTCACGGCTATGGGGATGCTCATGCTCGTGCTCTACGCGGTCCTCTCGGCGCTTAGCTCGACCTTCGCCTTTGGCAAGAACCTCCAGTTCAGCCACTTCGTCGCCGGCCTCGACGCCCTCGCCATCTACGGCTTCTTCTCCATGACGATGTTCGGGGCCTTCTACTTCATCGTCCCCCGCATCACCGGGGCGGAATGGCCCTCCGGCGCCCGCATCCGCACCCATTTCTGGTTCAGCGTCTACGGGATCGCTACTCTGATCGTCGCCACCCTCGTCGGCGGCATCGCCCAGGGCGGCGACCTCGCCGTGTGGGACCGCAAGTTCTCCGTCTCCACCGTCAACTCCCTCGCCTATGTGGCGGGACGCGGCATCGGCTGGGGGCTCATCGTCTGGTCGAACCTCATCTTCCTCCAGCAGCTCGCCCTCATGTTCATCGGCAAGGGCCGCAAGTCGGCCGGACCCACCCTGATCCACGCCGAGCCCGGAGCGGCGGCCAGCGCCCGCGCCGTCGCCGACGCCCATTGAGAAGACCGCGCATCCCGATCACGACGCCTTCATGAATTCGAACAACTTCTGGAAACTGCTCGCCGCGCTGGGACTCTCCTTCGCGCTGCCGTGGTTGACTTTGATCGTGCTGCCCTATCTGGGGCAATCGCAGGCCACCCCCGTCGCCTATGCCGAGGGCGAGGAAGTGGCGGGCGGACTCGCCGCCTATCCCGACCGGAACCTGCAGCGGCACGGAGCCAGCGACTACGGGCGGAGGATCTACGCCGCCGAGGGCTGCGCCTACTGCCACACCCAGGTGGTGCGCCCGACCTACGCTGGGCCCGACATGTGGCGTCCGGGCTGGGGGGGGCGCGAGGAAGGCGGCTTCGCACGCGAGACGCGTCCGCAGGACTATGCGAACGAAGCGGTGGCCCCGCTCGGCTACCAGCGCATCGGACCGGATCTCTCGAACGTCGGCCATCGTATCACCACCGCCGAGGAGATGCACCGCCACCTGCTTGAGCCCAGGTCCATCAACCCCGAAAGCGCCATGCCGGCCTACCGTCATCTCTACACGCCCTCGCCCTTCGGCAAGGGTTTCGACCCGACGCCGAAGGCGGAGGCGCTCGTCGACTACCTTCTCTCCCTGAAAAAGGATCAAGCCCTCCCCGCCTCCCTCAGCGCCTCGAACTGAGCGTCCTCCCGTACGATTCTCTCCTCCCTCCATCGACATGGAACCCGCCGACGACAAGAACCTCGACTACCAGCAGGGAACGATCAACACCGTGCAGGTCCACGACGCGATCCGGCGCGAGGATCCCCTGCTCCCGGCGGACCGCGGGACTGTCGGCCTCTCCGTGCTCGTCGTGAGCGCTCTGGTCCTGATCCTCGGAGGCGGGCAGCTCTTCACCGCCAGCAACGGCTTCCGCGACAGCATCTACATCCATCCCAACTACATCCCGGCACCGCGTCCCTCTCTGGGCGGAGGGGGCGAGGACGCCGCCCAGGTCGCTTGGATCGACAAGTGGATGCGCGAGGGCAAGACCGTCTACAACAACTGCATCGCCTGTCACCAGGCGTCTGGAATGGGCATGCCCGGCCAGTTCCCACCCCTCGTCGGGTCGGAATGGGTCGATGGCGGCACCAAGCGTCTCGGCGCCATTCTCCTCCACGGCATCAACGGTCCCTTCAAGGTCGCCGGCCAGACCTACAGCCAGCCGATGCCGGCATGGAACGCGCTCAACGACGAGAAGATCGCGCAGGTCGGCACCTACATCCGCCGCACCTTTGGAACCCTTCCCGAAGGCGAGGACGGTGTCGTCACCACGGAGATGATCAAGGCGGCGCGGGAGGAGTTCAGCGCCCAGGCCGCACCCTACACCGAAGCCGAGCTTCTGGCGATACCGGCCGACGCACAGCTCTCCGGAGCGAAGGTGAATCTTGAAACCGGGGAGCCCCTCTAACATCGGGAAGGATTCCCTTTTGAAAAAAATGGCGGTTCGGCGAGGGTAGCCCAACCAACGCGAACGGGACACGGAAACCAATTTCTTTTCAGACTACGGCATGAGCGCAGCAACAGCAGACCAGCACGCGGAAGCGCAGGGCGGGCACGATCACCACGAGCATCACGATCCGTTCTGGAAGAAGTACATCTTCTCCACCGACCACAAGGTCATCGGCCTGCAGTACGGCTTCACCGCGCTCGTCTTCCTCGCGTTCGGCTTCTTCCTCATGATGGTGATGCGCTGGAGCATCGCCTATCCCGACCGTGCCGTGCCGCTTCTCTCGGACTGGCCTTGGTTCCAGGCCTGGCTCGACGACAGCGGTAAGGTCACCGGCGACCTCTACAACATGTTCGGGGCCATGCACGGGACCATCATGGTCTTCCTCGGCATCGTGCCGCTCGCCTTCGGGGCCTTCGGCAACTACGTCACCCCGCTCCAGATCGGAGCGCCGGACATGGCCTTCCCCCGCCTCAACATGGCCAGCTACTGGCTCTACCTCCTCGGCGGGGCGCTCATGTTCGTCAGCTTCTTCCTCCCCTCCGGTGCGGCCAAGGCGGGCTGGACGAACTACTCGCCCCTCGCCACCACCACGGACCTCCACTACGGCGATCTCTTCTGGACGGGGCAGACGCAATGGCTCATCGCCATGGCCCTGCTCATTTCCTCGTCACTCCTTGGGGCGGTGAACTTCATTTGCACGATCATCAACCTGCGCTGCAAGGGGATGACCTGGATGCGGCTGCCCTTCTTCGTCTGGGCGATGCTCGTGACCGGCTTCCTCCTCCTCCTCGCCTTCCCCCCGCTGGAAGTCGCGGCGATCATGCAGCTCATGGACCGCCTCGCCGGCACGAGCTTCTTCGTGCCCACCGGCCTCAACGTCACCGGCATGTCCTTCGACGCGGCCGGCGGCGGCAGCCCGCTGCTCTACCAGCACCTCTTCTGGTTCCTCGCCCACCCCGAGGTCTACGTCCTCATCCTCCCGGCCGTCGCCATCGTCGCCGAGATCATCCCCTGCAACACCCGCAAGCCGCTCTGGGGCTACAAGACCATGGTCTACGCGGTGATGGTGCTCGGATTCCTCGCCTTCATCGTCTGGGCCCACCACATGTACATCACCGGCATGGGCCCTGCCGTCTCGACCTTCTTCCAGACGACGACGGTGCTGATCTCGGTGCCCTCGGTCATCCTCATCACCTCGCTCCTCATCTCGATGTGGGGCGGCTCGATCCGCTTCAACGTGCCGATGCTCTTCGCCACGGCTTTCATCCCCATGTTCGGGATCGGCGGTCTCACCGGCCTGCCGCTCGCCTTCAGCCTGCCGGACCTCCACCTGCACGACACCTACTACGTCATCGGCCACTTCCACTACGTCGTCGCGCCGGGCACGATCTTCGGCCTCTTCGCCGGGATCTACCACTGGTTCCCGAAGATCACCGGACGCATGATGAGCGAGAGGCTCGGCCAGCTCCACTTCTGGCCCTCCCTGATCTTCATGAACGGCATCTTCGCCCCCATGATGATCCAGGGGATGGCCGGCTTCCACCGCCGCGCCTTCGACGGCGGCAAGGCCTACGAGCAGATCTCCAACCAGGTCTTCGCCGAGCCGAACAGCTTCCTCGCGAACCTCGCGGAGAAGCTCCACATCATCGAGCCCGATGCGGCCTTCCGCATGATCGATCTGAACATCGTTACCTCCAGCTCCGCGTGGCTGCTCGCCATCTTCCAGGTGCCCTTCATCATCAACCTCTTCCTCAGTCCCTTCTTCGGGAAGAAGGCAAAGAGCGACAACCCCTGGGATGCGACCACCTTGGAGTGGGCCACCCCGACGCCTCCGCCGCATGGAAACTTCGCCGAGGAGCCCGTCGTCTACCGCGGTCCCTACGAATACAGCGTGCCCGGCGCACCACGCGATTTCACCCCACAGTCCGAGAGCGATCCTGCCCTCGTCGTTGGCTCGGAGCACGATGCCGAACCGAAGGAGGAGAGTGCCGCCGCACACTGACCGGGAAAATCCGCAAAACCGAAATCTGAAATCCGAAATTCATGGAGATTCCCTACGAAGTGACGCCCCGGCGCGACACCGGACTCTACAACGCAAAGCTGGGCGTGTGGCTCTTCCTCGCCTCCGAGGTGATGCTGTTCGGCGGCCTCTTCTCCGCCTACATCTTCCTCCGTCTCGGCATCCAGGACGGCGTCGACAACCCTTGGCCCTGGGGCGTGAGCGTCCACAAGCAGTTCGTCTGGCTCGGTGCGATCAACACCCTTGTCCTCATCGCCTCCTCCGTCGGCGTCGTCTTCGCGTGGGTCGCCCTGAAGGAGCGGAACTGGAGGCGCTACCAGATCTACATGTATTTCGTCGTGGCCTGCGCCCTCGTCTTCATGGGGATCAAGTCGGTGGAATACAACAGCAAGCTGAACCATCACCACGGCATCAAGCTCGCCGACAATTCCGTGATGGAGGGTAGCATCCTTGAGAAGAGCGACCGGATCCGCTTCAAGGGGGAGAAGCTCTCCTTCAGCCTCCAGGGCGCCCTGCCCGCCGTGCTCAAGGACATCGAGGGCGACGCCTTCCCGAAATTCAAGGTAGCCGAGGGCCCCGAGGGCACCGTCGGCACCGAGATCGGCTCGCGCTCCGCCTTCAAGGCCTGGTTTGCGAAGAACCGCCGGGCCACGGCCGCCGCCCTGACCAAGGAGCGGCAGCGCTACCGCAGCGAACTGGCCTCCGGGGTCGCCAATCCCAAGCCGGTCTCCATCGTGTCCTCCGTTGTCCTCGTGGCCGCCGAGCCCTTCGACATCTCCGGCAATCCCCGCAAGATCGTCGCGCACGGCGACACCTCGGTCAACTACCGCGACGCGGTCAAGGTGGAGGGCAAGCTCGTCAGCGACGACGTCCTCTTCGAGGTCCACGAGGTCGACCTGCAGCTCGTCATCCCACAGCGGCAGCACACCTCCGTTGTCTGGGACGTGATCGGCGACGAGCACGCCAAGCAGCAGTTCTTCACCGCCCAGAACAGGAAGCGCCAGGAGATCGCCGACTACTACCAGAAGCGCGGTGGCATCATCCCCGAGAAGCAGCTCCGCGGACGGCACATCAACGTTCAGTATGTCCATGTCGCGGCCGACGGCCATGAAGCCGGCCACGGCGAGGAAGGGAAGCACGACGCCGTCCACTCCAGCGAGCCCAAGGCCAACGCCGGGGGCGGGGAAGGGGAGGGGCACCACGGCCCCTCGAAGCCCATCGTCGTGGCGCGCGACCAGATCAAGTTCATGGGCAACCACGGCCCCCGCTACGGCACCTACTACGCGATCTACTTCACGATGACCGCCCTCCACGGCCTCCATGTCATCGGCGGGGCGCTCGTGCTGCTCTTCTTCACCGTCTTCGGCAAGAAGCTCTACCTCAAGAACCCCGACCACCTCGCCAACCGCGTC
>CAYSZN010000034.1:0-1644 GCA_964435425.1 uncultured Akkermansia sp.
TGGCGTAGGGGCCGCGGTAGTTGTCGTCCTTGAAGGAGAAGACGACCGTTCGCTCTTTGGCATCGCCCTCCTTGCGCTCCTTCGCGACGATGCGGATAGGTCCGTCGAAGGCGGGGGCGTCGGGCTTGGCCTCGAGCTTCAGGACGACCTCACCGCTCTTTTCGGGGGCTTTGTCAGGGGCCTTCAGGGAGATCGATTCGGGCAGCCCGACGGCGGCGAAGGCGAGGTCGTCGGCGTGGCCGTGGAGACGTGTCAGGGTGGCCTTGATTTCCAGCTCCTTCCCCCGCTCCATGACGTAGGCGTTCTTGTCGGCGACGAGGGTGAAGTCCGGCACGGGAGCGGCGGCGGAGAGGCGGTAGCGCATTCCCTCGCCAGCCCGGCCGAAGCGGTCGGCCACTTCGATGAGGAAGTCGCCGTCCTCGGCCGCGGTCCAGACGTATTCGGGATCGGCGGACTTGTTCGTGTCGTCCTCGCGGCGGATTTCGGAACCGTCGGCCTTCAGGATCCGCAGCACGGGATCGATGGGATAGCCCAGGGCGCGTCCCTCGACCCTGACAAGCCACTTGTCGCCCTTCTTCGCCGCCACGGGATGGCGGTTGGGCGTGCTCCGCTCCTTCAGGGTCGCGACGAGCGGTGTCCCGGGGACGAAGGCGGCCTCGGGGCTGTCCGGTCCGGGATCGGCGGGGAGGAGGCGGGCGGGCAGGTCCTCGCGCCGGAGCGCCAAATGGAGGCGGTAGTGCGCGTTCTTCGATCCGACGTAGGCCACGTTCACCGCGGGCGGATGGGGGAATCCGGCGAGGGCGAGCAGGTAGTCGCCCGGCTCGGTGGCAGTGAAGGAAAGCACCGGGTCCAGGTTCGTCGGCCCGTCGTGGACAAGGAGGAGGCGGTGGCCCGCCGCGTCATGGAGATGGAGGGCGGGATCGACGAGGGAGCGCAGGCCGTAGGCCTCGACCCGGGCATGGAGGGTCTCGCCTTTCTCCAGGCGGAGCCGCCAGGCGTCCAGCTCGCCCGCGGCGGAGAGAGTGCCGCTGATGGCGCAGGGCAGTTGAGCCCGGTCGAGAGGGGCGGCGGCACCGAGGGCGCTGCCGTCCTTTTCCTCCTCCAATAGCTCCGTCCCCGTCCCGATGACGAAGATCGCGGGGGCGCTCGCGCCTTCGGCGTTGTGGGCACGCAGGAGCACGGGACCGGCGGGGGCGGCCTCCTCGATCTTCAGCTTTCCGGTGCCGGGCTTCTCCGGGTCCGGGGTGAAGGCGAGGCCCTTTTCCGAGAACCAGACCGCACAGGGCCAAGGCTCGAATTTCCCCGCCAGCACCACGTCGATCTCGCTGCCCCGCTTGCCGCCGGGAGGGAAGACCGATTCCAGCGTCGGCGGGGCTGCCTCGGCGAAGCGGGGCAGGACGGCGAGCGCGAGGACGATGGCGGGGCCGCGCTTCACGGCGCTCAGGCAAAGATCTCCTTGATGAGGCGGCCCTTGTTGACGAGCTGGATGGGCCGGTTGTTCGTGTCCTGGAGGATGACGGAGGGGTCGATGCCCATCTTCGTGTAGAGGCTCGCGGCGAAGTCCTCGGGCGCGTAGATGCTTTCGTTGGCGTAGTAGCCCTTCACGTCGGTGGCTCCCACGATCTGCCCGCCGGGGACGCCGGC
>CAYSZN010000034.1:1654-13204 GCA_964435425.1 uncultured Akkermansia sp.
CGTCGTGCTGCTCGGCGAATTCGGCCGCACGCCGAAGATCAACAAGGACGCCGGCGCCGGCCATCAGCACGCTCATGGCGAAGGACCAGTGGTCGCGGCCCGCGTCCTTGTTGATCTTCGGCGTGCGGCCGAATTCGCCGAGCAGCACGACGAGGGTGTTGTCGAGGGAGCCGCGGGCGGCGAGGTCCTGGATCAGGGCGCTGACGCCGGTATCGACGTTCTCGGCCTTGTTCTTCTTGTAGTTCTCGAAGAGGGTGCGGTGGTCGTCCCAACCCCCATTGTAGACGGTGACGAAGGGCACGCCGACCTCGGTGAGGCGGCGGGCGAGGAGGAGGCGCTGCCCGAAGTCGTTGCGGCCATACTGCTCGCGCACCTTCTCGGGCTCGAGGGAGATGTCGAAGGCCTTCTGCGCCTCGTCGGAGGTGACGAGGTCGAAGGCGCGGGCATAATACTCGTCGAAGGCGGCGGCGGGATCCTCGGCCGCCGCGTCGGTGATGCGGCGCATCGTGTCGAGGGAGCGGCGCAGCTCGACCCGCGACTTGGCGCGGCCTTCCACGATCTCCTTAGGCAGGGTGACGTCGCGGACGCGGAAATTCTTGCTCTCCGGGCTGTCGGCGATGACGAAGGGGGCGTGCTGGGCTCCGAGGAAGTTGGGGCCTCCCGAGCGCGAGACGCGCGGGGTCGAGACGTAGGCCGGCAGGCCGTGGGGAACGCGGCGGTGATGGCTGACGACCGAGCCGAAGCTGGGGTGGAAGGTGACGTGGGCGCCGCAGCCGACCGGCACAGGTGTGGGCGCCCCGGTCATGAGGTAGTGGTTGCCGGCGCCGTGGTTGTTCTGCGCGTGGGCGATGGAGCGCACCACGGTGAAGAGGTCGAAGGTCTTGGCGAGCTTGGGGAACTTCTCCGAGAAATGCACGCCGGGCACGGTCGTCGGCACGGTGCCGAATTCGCCGCGGATCTCCGAAGGAGCGTCCGGCTTCGGATCGAAGGTCTCGTAGTGCGAGGGGCCGCCGTCGAGCCATATGAGGATGCAGCGGGTGTCGGAGGTGGAAGTGGGCAGCCCGCCCGCGGCCGCCGAGGCGCTGCGCAGGCCGAGCATCTGCGTCAGCCCGAGGCCGCCGAGCGCACCGAGTCCGGTCTGGATGAAATCCCGCCGGCCGACGCCTTCGCAATTCCGTAGGAACCCTTGTCTTGTCATCGTCGGCAACTTCCCGCGACATGCGCCCTCCGGCAACTTGCGTCATCGCGGGGAGGGAGAGCGGCCCGAAAGAATAGTCTTCCCTGGGTCATGATCTCGGATTTCGAGCCGAGCCTGGCAGCGTCATTCGCGGACTCAAGGAGGGCCGACATTCCTGTCGGCCGACAAGCCCGGTTGCGGCAGGACCAGCCGGCCGACAGGAATGTCGGCCCTCCTTGGGCTTTCCGAAAACAGGACGCGGAGAAGGATAATTCCACTTGCGCCTTTTCGTTTTTAATTTTCTGTAAGGACAGAAATAAACGAAATGAACGACCTTCCACCCTTTGCCCAGCAGTTCATCCTCCATTGGGGCGAGATGGGGACCCGATGGGGCATCAACCGCACCGTCGCCCAGATCCACGCCCTTCTCTTCCTCTCCGAAGCGCCGCTGAACGCCGAGGAGATCTGCGAGCGGCTCGGGGTGGCCCGGTCGAACGCGAGCAACAGTCTCAAGGAGTTGCAGAACTGGGGCATCGTGAAGGTGGTCCACCTGCCCGGCGACCGGCGCGACCACTTCGAGTCGATCCGCGACGTCTACGAGCTCTTCCGCGTCATCGCCGCCGAGCGGAAGCGGCGCGAGATCGATCCGACCCTCGCGCGGCTGCGGACCTGCGCGGAGGAGGCCGGGACCACGGACGATCCCGCCGACGCCTACGCGAAGGGGCAGCTCGAAGCCCTGCTCGGCTTCTTCGAGCTCGTCAGCGACTTCTACGCCAAGATGGACCGCCTGCCCACGAAGTCGGCCATCCAGGCGATCCGCATGGGCGACAAGATCGCCAAGTCGATCGGGGCTTTCATGAAATGAGCACGATTTCCGATGGAGATGCCGACAGCCGGGGCCGTGTCGTCCTCGCGGGCGGAAGCGGCTTCCTTGGCACCGGCCTCGCCAAGGCCCTCGCGGCCGACGGCTACGAGGTCGCCGTGCTGACGAGGAACCCGGAGGCCTGGCGCGGTCCTGGAAAGGCGGTGCGCTGGGATGGCCGCCGCGTCGAGGAGAGCTGGGCCCCTCTGCTGGATGGAGCGGAGGCGCTGGTGAACCTGATCGGCAAATCCGTCGACTGCCGCCGCACGGCGAGGAACCGCGAGGAGATCCTGCGGTCGCGGACCGACTCCTGCGAGGCGCTGGGCGCGGCACTGCGGCTGGCCTACCGTCCTCCTGCGGTGTGGATCCAGGCGAGCAGCCTGGCCATCTACGGCAACGCCGGCGACCGCCTCTGCGAGGAGTCGGCCTTTGTCCCGGACGAGTTTCCGTCCGATGTCTGCGTCGCCTGGGAGGAGGCGCTGGGGCGGGCGGTCCGTCCCGAAATGCGCTGGGCGGTCCTCCGCATCGGCTTCGTTCTCGGGCGCGGCGGAGCCCTGCCGACGCTGGCGCGTCTTGCCCGCTGCGGCTTTGGCGGGCGCATCGGCTCGGGGCGTCAGTGGATCAGCTGGATCCATGCCGAGGACATGACCCGGCTCTTTCTCGAGTCGATCCGGAACCCCTCGATCCACGGCATCTGCAACGCCACGGGGCTGCAGCCGGTCACGAACGTGGAGTTCATGGCGGCCCTGCGGCGCGCCTTGGGGATTCCCTTCGGGCTGCCCTCGCCGGCCTGGCTGGTCCGTGCCGCCGCCCCCATCGTCGGCACGGATCCCGATCTCCCCCTGAACGGCCGGCGCGGACTGCCCTGCCGGATCCATGGCCTCGGCTTCCGCTTCCGCTTCCACGAGCTGGAGGACGCCCTTGTCGATCTGCTTCGTCCACGCCCCACCGAGACCTGCGGGCGGGAATGGGTGCGGACCTACGCCCGCTAACCGCTGGCCCATGTGGCCGGGAACCCGGATGCCGATGGTGGAAGGGTCCCGTCCAGCATATGGCATGGGTAATGCTACGTATAGCGGAATGGATATGGATTGATATATTCGCTAGATCGGACCGGATGCTGCTGGACCCGATCCGATCATTGACCAAGTTGGCTGAAATGATACTCGTGGCAAATGGCGAAGGGAAGCTTATGAGAAGAAGGCCGTATTCTCTGGTGGCAACCAATCTTGGATTGCTGGGTCTATTTCTGACGATGGGAGCCTTCGCCAGCGAAGGGGCGAAGGAGAGGAGAACATGGACGGATCAACTCGGCCGTTCCGTGGTGGCCGAGTTCGTCAAGGTGGAGGCAGGCAAGGTCTTCCTCAGATTGGAGGACGGCAGGGTGGTGCCCTTCCCCTTCGAGAAGCTCAGTGCGGCCGACCAGGAGGTGGTCAGGAAGGAGCACCGGACCGACCCCGCCTCCCTGGCCGGCCAGATCGACGCCTTCGTGGCCAACAAGCTCGCGGCGGAGGGGGTGGCCCCCAATCCTGCGACCACCGACGAGCAGTTTGTCCGGCGGGCCTATCTGGAAATCGCGGGCACCATCCCCACCTTCGACCAGGCCGTGGACTTTCTCGAGTCCACCGACCGGGACAAGCGACGCAAGCTGATCGACCGCCTTCTGGACAGCGAGGAGCATGTGAGCCACAGCTTCAACTGGTATGCCGATCTGCTCCGTCTGGTCTCCCGCACGAACGACTTCTTCATCTTCGAGCACTATATCCAGTGGGTGAAGGATTCGATCCGGGAGAACAAGCCCTACGACCGCTTCGTCTCGGATCTGATCACTTCGGAGGGCCGGATGTGGGACAATCCCGCCTCGGGCTATTTCCTGCGCGACCGGGGCATGGCCCTGGGCAACCTCTCGACCACGGCCAGCATCTTCCTGGGCACCGAAATCACCTGCGCCGAGTGCCACGATCATCCCTTCGAGGAATGGACGCAGAGAGATTTCTACGGCCTCGCCGCCTTCCTCGGCCAGCGCCAGGACAACCAGTCGGGCATGGGTGGGCAGGCCAGGGTGAACGAGGAGAGGGACCGCATCGAGAGGGAGCAGCGGGCCAAGGATCCCTCGCTGGGGGCCGACGGATTTCTCCAGCCATTCCGGCTGGCCATTGCCGCGAACCTGCAGAACGTGTGGGACAATCCCAAAAGGAGCCTGACACTGCCGCACGACTACAATTACGACGATGGCAAGCCGGGCGATCCGGTGGAGCCGATGGTGCTGTTCGGCGAGAAGGTGGACCTGGCGGCCTACGACACCCCGAGGAAGGCCTTCGCCGACTGGCTCGTCTCGAAGGAGAACCCCATGTTCGCCAAGACCATCGCCAACCGGCTGTGGAAGCGGGCCTTCGGTCTCGGGCTCTACGAGCCGCTGGACAACCTCGGCGATGTGGCCGCGGCGCAGAACCCCGAGCTGTTCCTCTTCCTGGAGCAGGCGTTCAAGGATCTCGACTTCGACGTGAAGGAGCTCCTCCGCGCCCTCTACTACACCCAGGCGTGGCAGCGCCAGGCCACCCTGAACGGACCGACCCTCGTCGAGATTTCCGGAAACAAGTACCACTTTCCAGGGCCGGTGCTGAAGCGGATGACCTCCCAGCAGCTGTGGGACTCCTTCCTCACGCTCGCCGTTCCCGACCCCATGCGCCTGCGCCGGGAGACCGCCTCCCCTCTGGCGGAGGTTCTTTCCTTCGAGGTGGAGAAGGTCAGCGGCGAGGAATCCTTCGGCCGGATCGCCTCGCTCCAGGAACTGGTCACGAGGACGATCAACAACGGTGCCCCCAGTCTCGCCGCATGGAGTTCGGAGAGCACCGTGACCGCCCCCGAAAGCGGCGGCTATCTGAAGTTCTCCGGGGCCTACATGGCCCGGGCCTCGGAACTTCCCCAGCCCGCTCCGCCGGCGCACTTCCTCCGCGCCTGGGGCCAGGGAGACCGCTCCCTGGTCGACGGGGGCAGCGACAACGGATCCATCCCCCAGATCCTCACCATGATCAACGGCGCCTTCACCCAGATGCTGATCCGGCCCGATTCCCTCATCTTCAAGACCGTCGGCGGCGAGCGGGGCACCGGGGACAAGATGGAGAAGATCTACCTCAGCATCCTGAGCCGCCATCCGCAGGGCAAGGAGAAGACCATCTGCTCGCGCGCGATCCGCGGGGACGACGAGGGCTACGGCGATCTGATCTGGGCTCTCGTCAACACCCGCGAGTTCATCTTCATCCGCTGACGCCGATCTCCCTCCGTCCGCTTTCCCACGCCGCCCGCCATGAAACCGCATCCGCTTCTCCGATCCGACGACCTCAGCCGGAGGCACTTCGTCGAACGCCTCGCCAAAACCGCGCTCGGCGTGTCAGTCCTCGGGGCCGGCGGCGGGCAGTTGCGCGCCCAGGGGGTCGTCGGCAATCCGACCGCCGACCACTGCATCCTGCTGCTGATGACCGGCGGCATGCCCCACCTCGACACCTTCGATCCGAAGCCCGGCAAGGCCGACGTGATGGGATCGACCGGCACGGTGCCGTCCAAGCTCACCGGCGAGCCCTTCGCCGACACGATTCCCAATCTCGCGGCCCTGGCCGACAAGATGACGGTGATCCGCAGCATGTACCAGAAGACCGCCGACCACCAGCAGGCGACCTACACGATGCGGACGAGCTACGCGCCGATCCCCTCGATCGTCCATCCGTCGCTGGGACCGTGGGCGCAGCAGCTCCTGGGCAAGAGGCACCAGACGCTGCCGGACAGCGTGACCATCGGCGCGGGCGTCGCCCATCCGGGCGGCGGCTTCATGGCTCCCTCCTTCAGCCCCATGCCGGTGGACTCCGCGGACCGGGGCATCCAGAACATGAAGCCCGCCGGCTTCTCCTACAGCGAGCAGGCCATGAAGCGGTACGAAGGGATGCTCGCCCGCAGGCTCGAGCTGTCCGAGCAGCTCGACGAGACCTTCCGCGCCGAGGTCGCCCACGAGAAGGTCAAGGCCTACACGGAGTTCTACGACGAGACCCTGAAGTTCCTCCGCAGCGAGGATCTCCTGCTCTTCGACCTGAACGAGGAGAAGGACGAGCAGCGGAACCGCTACGGCCGCAATCCCTTCGGGCAAGGCTGCCTGCTGGCGAAGCGCCTCGTCAAGGGCGGGGTTCGCTTCGTCGAAGTCACCCACGGGAACTGGGACACCCACATCGACAATTTCGAGCGGGTGCCCGTGCTGGCCGGCACGATGGACGTGGCCGTCTCCAACCTGATCCGGGATCTCGAGGCCGAAGGCCTGCTCGACCGGACGCTCGTTGTGATCGCCACCGAGTTCGGCCGCACACCGGTCATCAACGGCAACTCGGGACGCGACCACCACTCCATCGCCTTCTCCTGCGCCCTTGCCGGCGGCGGTGTGAAGAAGGGGCACATCATCGGGAAATCCGACGCCAAGGGCGACCGTCTCGAGACCGATCCCCACGAGCCCAAGCACCTCAACGCCACGATCGCGAAGGCCCTGGGCATGGATCTGGCCAAGGTCGTCCACTCGCCCTCGGGCCGGCCCTTCACCGTGGCGACCGGAGCGGAGCCCATCCTGGACGTCTTCGCCTGAAGGCGGCCACGCTGTGGCGCGTCCTTCGGGGGAACTCTGGATCAGGTCGTCGGCGTCGGGCGCTCTTTCCGCGGTCAACGGTCGCGGCAGGCAGGCGGGCCAAGGGTTCCACGCCAGCGACCGCTTGACATCGGCGGAAAAACATCACAGATTTGTGATGCCATGAAAACCGCCACCGTCCGCGACTTGCGCTACGACTTCCCGAAAATCGAAGCCTGGCTCGAAGGAGGGGAGGAAGTGCTGTTGACGAAGCACTCCAAGCCCATCGCCCGCATCACCCCCGACCATGCCCCGGACAAGCCGCCGCCGACACTTCCCGATTTCGAAGCGCGGTTGAAGAAGACGTGGGGCGATCGTTTTTTCACACCGGAGGAAGTCGAGGAAATGCGGGGATTGGAAACCGGCGAGCCATGATCCATTGCGCGGACACCAGTTTCCTGTGTTCGGTCTACCGTCGGCAGGAGCACACTTCGCTCGCGCTCGTCCAGCGCAGGAGCATGGACGAGCCACTGCATTTCACTTCCCTGCTCGAGTTCGAGTTCCTCCAAGCCATCGAGCTTCAGGCATGGCTTCATTCCCAAGACCGGAAGAAAGGCTATTCGCGTGGCGAGGCGGACCGCATGATCGCGGATTGGGAGGCGGATGTGGCCACCGGAGTCAATGTGCTGGTGCCTTTCGACATGAACGCGGTGCTGCGCCTCTCCCGCGTGCTCTCGGGACAAACCACGGCGAAGGGCGGCCACCGGACGCTCGACATCTTCCATGTCGCCACCGCCGTGCATCTCGGGGCGAAGCGTTTCCTCACCTTCGACGTTCGGCAGCGCGCGCTCGCGGCCCACGCCGGGCTGGAGCTTGCCGGCGGTTGAAACCCGGCGTCCGCCTGCGCCAACGCGCCGATGACGGTAAAGGGGGCAGGATTTCCGGCCCTGTAGCCGAGGTCATCGACCTCGGTGGTCCGGGCGTCCTCCCCACGTCCGGTCCGCGCTCGATGAGCGTGGCTACAATCGCCCCGGTGGTTCGGCGATCCCCTCACTTCGACGACACCTTCGTCCCCGCCGTGTCGCCCTTCGGCGCGGTCAGCGAGGTCGAGCGGATCTTCACCGTCTGCTTCGCCTTCCTCGTCGCCGACTTCCGCGACCATTCGCCTTGGAAGGCCACGCCCGCATTCGGGGCGAGACCGTCGAGGACCAGGCCCGCGCGGAAGACCTGCGCCGACACGTTCTTCCGGCCCCCGGTCGTCCGGAAGACCTTCCCCTTCAGCGTCCGCGCGTTCGGCTTGTCCGACTTCACCCGGATCGTGTCGGTCACGATCCCGTCGTTCTCCACCGTGAAGAAGGTCTTCGCCTTCCTCGTCTTCACGAGCTTCAGCGCCACCGTCTGCCCCGCACCGCCCGCGTTGTAGCGGTTGTTGCCGATCTGCTTGCCTTTCTTCAGCCCGATGCGGTTGTCGGGCTGGAAGTCGATGTTCTCCATGGCCTCCACCGCGCCGGGGTCGCGCCCGGAGCCCCGCGTGCGCGGGAAGCCCGCACCGCGCTGGTCGAAGAGCGGCAGGGGGGCGAAGGCGACCGTTCCCTTCGCCGTGGAGTCCGGCTTCAAAGGCCGCGTCGGGGTGCGGCCGCCGTAGTCGCCCAGGGGCATCAGTTGCGGGAGCGCGACAAAGGCGTTGCCGCCGCCGTCGGTCACCACCGCATTGAAGTCGGGGTTGGCCGCGGCGAGGTTGCCCGCGAAGAGCGATGCGGACAGCGCGCACGTTCCGAAACTGGCGATGGCCCCGCCGTCGTCCGCCGTGTTCCCGACGAAGGTCGCATGGCGGATCGTCGAGGGGGAGGCGCTGAGGATCGCGCCCCCGACGACGGTGGCTTCGTTTCCCGAGAAGGTCGTGTTCAGCACGGAGAGGGTCGCGCCCGGGCCGGAATTCAGAATCGCCCCGCCCACCGTCGAGCGGTTCCCGAGAAAGGCGCAATCGACCACCGAGAGGCTGCCCTGGTTGAAGACTCCCCCGCCCGTGGCGGAGGCGTCGATGCAATTCGCCACGACGGCCCTCCCGAGGACGAGCCGGGAGCCGCCGTCGACGCGGATCCCCGCCCCGCCGCCCGTGTCGGTGGCTCCGTCGCGCACCGTCACGGAATCCAGCGCGAGGGTCGCGTCGACGAGGGACAGGACCCTCGCCGCTCCCTGGCCCGACAGGGCCAGGCCGTCGGGCAGACCCTCCCCGGTGATGCGGAGGGACTGGTCCTCGACGACCAGCGTGCCGCCCAGATCGACGGCGCCCCCGCCGAGCGGGGGAGCGAAGCGGATCGTGCGGAACTCGCCCGTCGCCTTGGCGTCGCGGATGGCCTCGCGCAGGGAGAGGGGATTGCTGGGAAACGGTTCGAGTTTGTCCGCCAACGTCGTCACCGTCAGGGGCGGGTCGCCGAGTTCGAGCAGGTAGACAGCGCCGCTGAAGAAATCGCCTCCCGTGCGGTCCCCTTCCGCCCCGACCACGAGCAAGGGGAGGCCGTTCCCCGCCGACTTTCCGAGCAGGGCGGCGGAGGAGCCGAAAAAATCGCCGTTGGCCAAGGTTCCGCCCGGCAGGCCGCCGACCCCGTCGGCGATCTTCGCCATCGCCTTCACCGTGCCGTTGGCGTTGAGAAAGAGGACGTTGACCGCGCCGCGATTCGACCCTCCTCCGGTGTCGTCCCCGGTCGCGCCGACGGCCAACTCGGGCACGCCGTCGCCGTCGAGATCGCCGAGCGCCGCGCAGGACGTTCCGAACCGGGGGACGGGGCCGCCGCTCCCGTCCGCGATTTTGCCGGAGGATTTGACGGTCCCGTCCCGGCGGAGGAACAGCACGTGGACCGCCCCGACGAGGTCCTCGTCCTGGCTCGCGCCGACGGCCAGCTCGGGCACGCCGTCGCCGTCGAGGTCGCCGAGCGCCGCGCAGGAGCTGCCGAAAAAATCTTCGAAAAAATCGCCCTCGTCGAGGGTGCCGGCGGGCAGCCCCCCCGCCCCGTCCGCGATCCGGGTGTGCGCCTTCACCGTGCCGTCGGCCTTGAGGAAAAGGATGTGGAGGGCGCCGCCCCCCGCCTCATTGCTTGCTCCGACGGCCAGATCCGGGATGCCGTCACCGTCGAGGTCGCCCAGATTCGCCAGCGAGGAACCGAAGAGCGACCCGCTGGGAGCCGTCCCGGCAGGCAGTCCGTTCTCCCCCTCGCGGAGGCGGAGGAAGCGGTCGACCGATCCGTCCGCCGCGAGGAAGAGGATGTGGACGGACCGGCTCCTTGCCTGCCCCACCGCGAGGTCGGGGTGGCCGTCCCCGTCGAGATCCCCGAGCGGGACGCAGGCGCTGCCGAAGGCGCCGAACACGGGCGTGTCCGACGGCAGGCCATCGACGATCTTCTGCCTGACGGAGAGCACCCCGCCGGGCGCGGCGGGGAGGTCGGCGGGAAAGGCGGCAGCGAGGAGCAGGGCGGCGAGGCGGGTTTTCATGGGGGGACGGGGTAGCAGCTTGCGAACCATGAGACCGGGAAATCGTGAGGAAGTCGAGGGGAATCGGGTGAATCTTCCGGTTCCACGAGGGAACGGTGGAGCGGAACACAGCCGTCCCGGCTGCGGGGTGGGGGGCGGAGCCGTTGGTGTGGAGCCTTCAGGCGACCCCGCAAGCCCGGCGAAGCGAGGTCGGCTGAAGCCTCCACACCAGCCTCGTCCTCCGCCGCACGACTCCGGCCCCCACAGCCGGGACGGCTGTGCCCCCCCTCGCTTCGCCCCCACCTTCGTCCCCGCCGAGCCGTCTTCGTGCGGGCAGCGCTCTCCCCGGCGGCGGCCCGCATTGCCCACCGGGTTCTTTTCCTTCGAACGCTGCCGGAGATGAACGGCGGCAGGCGATTTCCGACGACGATCCCGGACCCGCCGCCCATGAACCATCCGAATCCCTTTTCCCCTGCCAATTCAGTTGCATTGGCAGGGAAACTGCGGGTTGATTCCGCCCGATGGAAGACAACCCCTTTCGCGAAGCCGACCTCAGCGTGCGCAACCACCCGGAATCCTGCATCCTCGTGATCTTCGGGGCGACGGGCGACCTCACGCACCGGAAGCTCGTTCCCGCGCTCTACAACCTCGCGGCCGACGGCGATCTGCCCGCCGGCCTCCGCGTCGTCGGCTTCGCCCGCCGCGAGAAGTCGGACGAGGAGTTCCGCAAAGGGCTCGAGGAGCTGAACCGGGAAGTCTCCCGCCAGGGCCACAACGACGACCTCTGGTCGCAGTTCTCGCAGAGCATCGTCTACCACCAGAGCGAGTTCGGCGACCACGAGGGCTACCACGCCCTGAAGAAGCGCCTCGACGAGATGGAGAGGGAGGGAGCCAGCCCGAACCGTCTCTTCTACCTCGCCTCGGCACCCGAGTTCTTCGACGACATCCTCCTCCAGCTCCGCCAGTCGGGCCTGAACCGCTCGAAGAACGGCTGGTGCCGCGCCGTCGTCGAGAAGCCCTTCGGCACCGACCTCGCCACCGCCCGCCACCTCAACCAGGTCGTCAACGACACCTTCGCCGAGGCGCACACCTATCGCATCGACCACTACCTCGGCAAGGAGACGGCGCAGAACATCATGGTGCTGCGCTTCGCCAACCAGCTCTTCGAGGTGCTGTGGAACAACCGCTTCATCGACCATGTCCAGATCACCTGCGCCGAGCATCTCGGCATGGAGGGCGGTCGCGGCGGCTACTACGACAAGTCGGGGGCTCTCCGCGACATGGTGCAGAACCACCTTCTCCAGCTCCTCAGTCTCGTCGCCATGGAGCCGCCCGCCGACCTCTCCGCCGACGGAGTGCGCGACGAGAAGGTGAAGGTCCTGAAGTCCCTGCGCCCCTTCCGCAGCGTCGAGGACGTCGCCGCGAACGTGGTGCGGGCGCAGT
>CAYSZN010000035.1:0-12918 GCA_964435425.1 uncultured Akkermansia sp.
GCGCGACTGCAGCACCGCCTTGCGTGCTGCCGCCGACAGCGCTTCCTTCACATCCAACGATCCAGCGCAGGTTCCGTTCTCGATGCGCGCATAGTGGACGAACTCCGACTCCCACTTTCTTGCGACAATGGCCACAAAGCAGGTCGAATCGGGCGACCAGGCGACGACGAGACCGTGGTGATTGAAGCGGGGCCTCTCGCCGGGGTAGTGGAACCCTAGCTTGCAAAGCGGTTCTCCGGTCCGCAGGTCGAGGAGGAAGTTCGCATCGTTTTCGAGAGCCTCGCCGAGGGGGCCGGGGGCCAGTTTCGTCGAAAAGCTCACCGCCCCCCAGTCCGATCCCTCCTCTTCGCGAAAGGCGAGACGTCTCCAGTCCACCGGTCCTGTTTCGTAGCCCCATCCGATCGCGTAGTGGCCATCCGGGCTCTCCGACTCCTGCACCGGAAGAATGAGCGTCCCCGCCGACGGCAGCCAGTCGGCAGTCCGTCCTTTCGGATCCCCACCAACGGTCGCACCGACCGCCAGAACCATCGCGAATCCAATGGCACCCGTTTTCATGCCCGCACCACCATGCGCCGGAATACGCCCCGTTTCAAGAGACCGTTGAAAAAACCGCGAGGGAAAACGGCGAGTCCTTCATCCACTGACCCAGCTTCGGATTTTCACCGACCTCGGTCGAGCGTCGAAAGACCGTCCGATCCGCGCTCAGTGAGCGCGGCTACAACGCTTTGGACCGGCTCAGGGCGGTCGTTCCGCTTTCCGGCCGGACGCCGATTTCCCATTGGAAAGCCCCGCAAGGCGGGCCATTCTTCCCCATGGGACTGATACGGAAGTCGCGTTTGATGATCCGGGAGGAGCTGGAGTGCACGCCGGCCTTGCGGCGTTTCGGCAGCGGCTGGCTCAGCGGCGTGGTCGGCCTGCTGCTCGGGATCGCCAGCCTGGGGCTCGTGCTGGCGCTGCGCTTCCCCGGCGGGTTCGGCACGGAGGAGCTGGCGTCGGTGCGGGAGGCCGGCTGGTTCCGCGGACTGCTCTTCGGCATCATGCTCGTGGCCTACCTCAGCTCGCTGCTCAGCCTCCTGCTGCGGGAGAAGAAGGCACTCGGCGCCTTCGGCCTGATCCTGACCCTGCTCGCCTCGCTGCTGGGCGGCAGCCGCTCCACCGAAGCGCTTCCGGACCTGACTCCGCTCTCGTTTGGTCTCGACTTCTTCATCCTGCGGATGGTCTTCACGGGACTCCTCTTCATTCCCCTCGAGGCGATCTTTCCACGGTGGCGAGAGCAGCCCGTCTTCCGCGCCGAGTGGCGCGAGGATCTCTTCTACTTCCTCGTCAGCTCCATGCTCGTGCAGGTGATCACCTGGCTGAGCATGGGACCGGCAAAGACGCTCTTCAACCTCACCGATGGCTGGGCCGCGTTCCGCGCCTGGGTCGCCGCCCTCCCCTTCCTCCTGCAGGTCGTGCTCATCATGCTCTTCACCGACCTCGTCCAGTACTGGATCCACCGCCTCTTTCACCGCGTCCCCTTCCTCTGGCGCTTTCATGCCGTCCACCATTCGGCGAAGACGATGGACTGGATGGCCGGCGCCCGGATGCACTTCCTCGAGATCCTCGTGCTGCGGGGCACCACCGTCCTGCCGATGATCCTGCTCGGCTTCGCGCAGGGACCCGTCAACGCCTACATCTTCCTCGTCTACCTCTGGGCGACCTTCGCCCATTCGAACATCGGCTGGCGCTTCGGCTGGCTCGACCATCTCTTCGTCACCCCCCGCTTCCACCACTGGCACCACGGCATCGAGCGCGAGGCCATCGACGTGAATTTCGCGATCCATTTCCCCTGGCTCGACCGCCTCTTCGGCACGCATCATCTCCCCGAGGACCGCTGGCCCGAAGGCTACGGCATCTCGGGCGACCCGGTGCCAAAGGGCTATTGGAAGCAATGGCGCTATCCGTTCCGGCGGTAGGCGGGGTGGAAGAGGAGGAAACCGACCCGAAGGCTTGACTTGGAGGCATCGATCGGGATATCAAGATGGGCGAACCAAGCTCCACACCATGTTTGGATTCTTCAAGACAGCCCCTTTCAAGGACGCCCCCTCGGTTTGCTGAAGAAGTCCGGCGGTCTGTGGAGGGGCCGTCTCGAACTGGGGCGACACGGCAAGGTTGATTTGATCTTGTCTGGAGGGCGTCAATCACCCGATCCAGCAAGCTTGGCGCTGGCACACGAGTTGCCCGCCCGGTATGAGTCCAGATTCAGGCGAACCTCTTTGAGCACTACGAGCCTTACCCGGATGCCAATTCGGCCGGAGAGCTTCCTGAAAGGTCCGAGCCATTCCCGAGGATTGCGCATGCCGAGGAAGTTTGGTCCCACGTCTTTTCCCCACGGGTCTGCATCGAGCCGATCAACGGTTCCCCGCAGGATGGCCCGACCATCGAAATTGCGTATGGTGTCGGCTGGGACGAGGAGCACACCGTCGGAGCGCGAATCCAGGACTGGACGCTTTTCGAGCTATGTGGCAGCACGGCTTGATGCCTGCCCAGAATGGCACGGGATTAAGCGGAGGCAATGACCATCCGATCCCTGCCCGTCCGAAGGAGTCCGGTAGGGACGCACCGCCGGGGCGTCCGCGTCGGATGGGGGCCGTGCTTGCGTGGCGGACGCCCCGGCGGTGCGTCCCTACCGCGCTTCGCGCCCGAAATAGCTCGCCGTCCCCTGTTTCGTCGAAAACATGCCTTCATTCCGTGCCATTCCGGCCCGCCCCTATTCGCTCCGGCAACGCTCAGACCTCGGGAAATTTCACCCACTTCTGCTCCGAGGCGGAGCTTTCCACCGCGGCCTTGATGAAGGCGACGCCGGCCACGCCGTCGTCCACCGTGGGGAAGTCGTAGCCCTCCGCCGGAGTCGGATTCCCGTCGATGCGGTCGGCGATGGCGCGGGCGGCGGCCAGGTAGATATTCGCGAAGGCCTCGATGAAACCCTCGGGATGGGCGAAGGGCGTGCGGGTGAATCCGTGCCCCGCCGCGGCCTCGCTGATGTAGGCGTTGCCGCGCCGGTAGATTCGTCGGGGGGCGTTGGCGTATTTCACGATCAGCTCGTTCGGGTCCTCCTGATGCCACTCCAGCGACGCCTTTGTCCCGTAGACGCGGATGTTCAGGGCGTTCTCGTCCCCGTTGGAAATCTGCGAGGCATGAATGATGCCCTTGGCCCCGCCGGTGAAGCGGACGAGGTTGTTCCCATCGTCGTCGAGGACGCGGCCGGGGATGAAGGCGGTCAGGTCCGAGCAGATCTCGTCGATCTCCAGTCCCGTGATGTAGCGGACGAGGTTGTGGGCATGGGTGCCGATGTCGCCCATGCAGTTCGAGATGCCCGCGATCTTCGGGTCGGAGCGCCAGTTGTTGATCTTGCCCTGTCCGTCGCCCTCGACGTCGCCGACGGCGTAGCCCTGCGGATACTCGGCCACGATCTTGAGAATGCGGCCCAGCTCGCCGTCGCGGACCATGCGGCGGGCCTCCTTCACCATGGGGTAGCCGGTGTAGTTGTGGGTCAGGGCGAAGACGAGGCCGCTCTTTCTCACGATCTCGCGCAGCTCGAGGGCCTGGTCGTAGTCGTGCGTCAGGGGCTTGTCGCAGACGACGTGGATGCCGGCCTCGAGGAAGGCCTTGGCCACGGGGAAATGGAGATGGTTCTGCACCACGATGGAGACGAAGTCGATCCGGTCCTCGCGGGCGGCCTCCTTTGCCGCCATCTCCTCGTAGCTCGCGTAGACGCGGTCGGGGGAAAGGAAGAAGTCCTCGCCGGAGAGCCTCGATTTCTCGGGATCGGAGGAGAAGCAGCCGGCGACCAGCTCGATCTTGCCATCGAGGTTCGCCGCCATGCGGTGGACGTTTCCGATGAAGGCACCGCGGCCGCCGCCGACCATGCCCATGCGCAGTTTTCGATTCATAAGAGGAACGGGTAGTTGGGTTGCGGGTGAAGAACCGAGCGTAGCAAAGGGGGAGGCAAGCGCAAATGCGAAATCCTTCTCATCCAAACATCGCCGCGATCGGCTTCCCGCCGTCGGTGATGGGTATGGGGCGTCCGGCTTCGTGCAGCTCCTTGCCGGGATGGATGCCGAGGGCGGCGTGAATGGTGGCGTGGAAGTCGGACACGGAGACGGGATGCTCGAGGATCTTGGAGCCGTCGTCCTCGTCGGTGACGCCGTAGGCGCCGAAGTGCTTCAGGCCGCCTCCCGCGAGCAGCAGGGTGAAGGCGGACTGCTGGTGGCCGCGTCCGCCGCGGCTGTCGAAGCCGATGGGACGGCCGAACTCGGTGCCCACGGCGACGAGGGTCTTGTCGAGCAGGTTCTTGCTCTCGAGGTCGAGGACGAGGCCGGAGAGGGCGGAGTCGAGCTCCTGGATAAGGACGTGCTGGTTGAGCTGCCCCTCGAAGTGGGTGTCCCAGCCGGTGCCGTTGATGAAGTTCATGTTGTGCGAGACCTCGATGAAGCGCACGCCGGACTGGACGAGCCGCCGCGCCAGCAGACAGCGCTGGCCGAACTCCCCGCCGTAGCTCGCGCGCAGGGAGGCGGGCTCCTCGTCGAGCTGGAAGTTCCTCATGAAGGCTGGCCCGGACCAGCGGTGGGCCTGCTCCTGCATCCCGGCGTATTCGGCGAGGGCCTGCTCGCGGATCTCGCCCTCGTGGGAACGGCTCATGAGCCGGTGGCGGCGCTGCAACTGGGTCTCGGACAGGCCGGAGGCGGGAGTGAAGCCGGCGGGGCCGCTGGTGGTGTCGGTGAGGTAGACCGGCGAGTATTTCGGGCCGAGGTAGCCGGGGCCGCGGCTGACGTTGGGATAGCCGATCAGCATGTAGGCGGGCACGTCGTCGCTGAGCGCGCCGCGCTGGTGGGCGACGAGGGAGCCGAGCGAGGGGTAGATGACGGTGCCGCTGATGAGGCGTCCGGTGTGGACGAGGTTGGTGGCGAGGGCGTGCTCGTCGGCGACGGTGTGGAACACGGTGCGCACGGCCGTCATGCGGTCGGCGATCTGGGCGCAGCGGGAGAGGTGCTCGGTGAAGCGCACGCCGGGCACGTTGGTGTCGATCACGTCGTAGTCGGTCCCGGCGACGCGGGGGGTGGAGCGGGAGCTACCGCGGCGCTTGGGATCGAAGGTGTCGATCTGCGACATGCCGCCGCCGAGCCAGAAGAAGATGCAGTGCTCGGCCTTGCCCATGGCCAGGTCGGCGAGGGCGTGGGAGGCCATGGCTCTGGGGCCAAAGGCGGCTCCGGCTCCGACCAGGCTGCTGCGGAGGAGGAAATCACGACGGTTCATTGGGGAGGATGCAGAGAATGGCTGTGGTCAGCGGATGTGGATGGTCTCGGGCTTGTTGATGAGGATCCAGAGGAAATCCTCCATGGCCTCGCGCCATTCGGCTTCCAGACGGGCGGTGGGGGGATCGCCCCGGCGGGCGGCTTCCTCGATGTCGGCGGCGAGGGCGTTGGCGGGTCCGTCGAGGTGGTTGGACCAAGTGACGTAGTAGGGCCGCTTGCGCTTCTCCTTGCCGACGACGGTTTCGCTGGCTTCGGTGCGGCGGTCGAAGCCGTCGCGGAGCAGCTCGACGCCTTCCGCCAGCTCCGGCGCGTCGGGCTCGCGGGTGAGCAGCCGCAGATAGACGCGCCGCACGATCTCCTCGGGGCTTTCGGCCTGGAGGGCGAGGTCGACGAGGGCATGGTCGTCGCTGAGGCGGGTGACCCAGGAGCTCATCGTACCGTTGGCGAGCACGGCGGGCTGGAGGACGTTGGGCGCGCTCTCGCGCACGGTGGCGGGGGACTGGCGGGCGCCGCGCCAGCCGAAGGATTCGAGCACGGTGAGCACGGCCTGCACGCGCGGCAGGGTCAGGCTGGGACGGTCGCGCTCGTTGGAGGTGGAGGTCAGCATCCAGGCGCGGTGGGCGTGCCCCATACTGCGCTGGCTGGAGATGCCGTCGAGGTCGAAGCACAGCTCCTCGACCCGGAAGGGCTTTCCAGTGGCGGCGAAGAGGGAGTCGACCACTTGCTCGGCGGCCATGGAGCGGGGAGCGGGCGCGACGTAGAGCGCCTCGGGGGCCTTGAGATCGGGCGAACTCCGGCGCTGGTAGGCGTGCGACTCGAAGATGAGCCGACACACGGCGTTGAGGCTGTAGCCGGAGCGGACGAATTCGCGGCCGAGCCATTGCAGCAGCTCGGGATGGGTGGTCTCGGACTTTTCCCAATCCTCGGGCTGGGTCACCAGTCCTCGCCCCATGAGACGGTGCCAGACGCGGTTGACGACGACCTGGGCGAACCGCTCGTTCTGCGGCGCGGTGATCATGGCGGCGAGCAGATCGCGGGGGCTGTCCTGATGCTCCGCCAGCGGTCTGGCGGCTTCGGCATCGACGAACTGCGGGAAGGGCCAGACCGGCTCGACCTTGCTGCCGGGGGCGAGAGTGACCTGGATGAGGGGCTTGCGCCCTCCGGCGCTGAGCTTGTCCATGGGCACGCTGCTGGTCTCGGGGACGACAAGCGGCCCGCGGTTCAGCATGGCGGCGAGCTTGAAGAGGTCCTCCTGCCTGGATTCGTGGCTGGGGGAATCGTGGCAGCGGGCGCACTTCATCTCCACGCCGAGGAAGGCTCCGGCGAGGATGAGGCCCTTCTCGGCGAAGGGCGAATCGTTCTGGCCGGCGGTGGCGAAGCCGGCGGGACCGCCGTTGTTGGCGTCGCCCTCCATGCGGATCAGCTCGGTGACGATCACGTCGAGCGGCTTGTCGTCGACGAGGGCCTCGTGGAGCCAGAAGCGGAAGGGACCGGTGTTGTTCAGGCTGCCGCTGAGCAGGTTGGGATTCTCCGCCAGCACATCCTGCCAGTAGCCCATCCAGTGGTCGGCGCGGCGGGGATCCTGGAAAAGCCGCTCCATCGCCCTGCCCCGGCGCTCCCCGGGCGCGTCGGCGAGATAGGCCCCGATCTCCTCCTCGCTCGGCGGCACGCCCACGGTGTCGAGGGTGATGCGGCGGAGGACGGTCAGATCGTCGGCGAGGGGTGGCAGTTCGAGCTGGGTCACCTGCAGCTCCGGCCAGTTGGCGCCGTTCCCGATCCATGCCTCCAGCAGGCGGATCTGGTCCTCGGTCAGCGGCGAGCCGTTCGGCGGCATGATCTCGTCGGGATCGTCGCTGCGGATGCGGGCGACGAGGGCACTAGTCTCCGCGTCCCCCGGCACCACGGCGGGGCCGTCGGACTTGCCGCCCCGGCGCGCAGCCTCGGCGAGATCGAGACGCAGGCCGCCCTTGGACTTGCCTCCCTGATGGCAGTCGTAGCAGCGGGTCTCCAGCAAGGGCCGGATCTCCTTGAAGTAGTCGGGCCCCTCCCCTGCCTGCGCCTGCTCGATCGCGGGCCTGACCCGCTCGATCTTCGCGGCAAGGAAGTGGTCGATGGGATTGTGCGCGGGATAGCCGTCGGGCAAAGAGGGTATGGCGACGGGCTCGACCCTGTCCAGCCATTCGCGGGCGGCCTCGCGGCGCCTCTCCCAATACGGCCGCTGGCTGGCGAAAGCGGCGCGGCGCCTGTCCCGGTTGATCGCGGCGAGATGGGCGCGGCGCTCGGCCTCGTATTCGGCCCAGCCCGCATCGGTGTAGGGCACATGGCGCTTCGGCGCGACGAGCTGCCAGGTCTCCTCGCCCTCGCGGGACCAGGCGACCGCGGTTTCCCCGAGGCCGGGACGCTCGGTGCCGAAGATGGTTTCCAGGACCACGAGGAGGGGCGTCTCGCCGTCGGATTCGAAGTGGCACCAGCCCTCGCGGTTGCCGGGTGGCGCAAAGCGGAAGTCGGGACCGAGATCGAGGTAGCTCTCCTGATCGGTGGTGAGGTGGTGGCCGTTCAGATTGGTCGGCTGGAGCTCGGTTTCGAGCACGATGCGCTGGTCCAGCATCAGACGGGAAACGCCCCTCGCCCGCAGCAGGAGGCGGTGCCTGCCTCTGGGGAACGTCATGGAGGCGCTGGCCCGCAGCAGATGGACGCCGGCACGGGCCGCGCGGACTCCGGTCCTGGTGTATTCGTAGGGCAGCTCGAAGAAGCCGAAGGCGTCCTCGTCCATGGTCTGGGCGACCTTGGGCAATTGCTCCGGCCACTGGCGGCGCGGAGGCACCCCCTCGGCGCAGAGCTCCACCCGCACCGCGTCGGGCTTCAGCGCCGTCAGGTCGATGGCCGGCAGCGGCGTACGGATGCCGTAGCCGGCATCGAACTCACGCTCGCGCATGATGCCCCGATGGATGGCGAGACGATCGAGGCGTCCTCGGTAGGAGGCCTTCGTCTTCTCGTCGAAGCAGCCGCCGAGCACCAGAGGCTCGTCGTTCGTCACCGGGCCGCGCTCGGTGGAATGGCCGGACTGCCAGTTGCCGGAGAAGGGAATGTTGCGTCCGTTCTGGTAGGGCAGCAGGCTGGTGGGATCGCCGAAGGTGAAGGTCAGGCCGAACTGGTGCCACTCATAGGGATCCAGCGGCATGTTTCCGCTCCACCACTGATGCCGCCGACGGGGAGACTCCGGATCGCCCGTCTCGCTGGCGAAGGCGAAGCCCAGTTGGATCTCGGCCCGCTCGGTACGGCGGATGACCATCACCGCGTAGTTCAGATCGTCGTCCGGCTGGCCGGCCTTTGCAGGATGCCCCTTGCTCAGCAGATAGACCGGTTCCCCGACTGGGAGCTCCTTCGCCGCGAGCCAGAAAACCACCGAGATGGAATCGCCGTGCCTGAAATCCAGATCGAGACCGGGATGCGTCTCCTTGCCGGCGAGGGGGCGGGCTGGGGTGTTTTCGTCGAAGAAGGCCGCCTGGTTGTCCGGCGTGAAATCGGGATAGACCGGTGGACGAGGACCCTTGTCCAGCGGAGCCAGACCAGATTGGTCGAAGGACTCCTCGAACAGCCGCACCGCCGGAGGCGAATTGGGATTGGCATCGAAGGCATGGCCGGAAAGGACGGAGCCCGAGGACAGAACGGCCAGAAGCAGCCCCCTTGATAAAGATAAAGATGGATACAGAGCAGTCGGGAGAACGGGAAACATCCAGATGAGGATAGACAAAAAGCTCCCCCCGGACAATCCATCCTGCCCCCCACTTTCGGGGTGGCTTGAATCGGCCACTTGCCGCCCTCGCTCCGCTCCAAAGACGCGTCAGCACGACGTCGGTGCCCCCTGTGCCAGACGCACGGCATGGGGGATCGCCTCCTTCACGAAGCCGAGGCATTCCACCGCGCCGCTCGGCTTGCCCGGCAGGGCGACGACGAGGGAGCGGTCGACGATCGCGGCGAGGCTGCGGGAAAGGATCGCGTTCGGCGTGATGTCGAGCGAGCGCATCCGCATCGTCTCGCCGAAGCCGGGGATCTCGACCCTCATGATCCCGCGGATCGCCTCCGGGGTCACGTCGCGGAGCGCGATGCCGGTGCCGCCCGTCGTGAGGACCAGGCCGCAGCCCTGGGCGGAGAACGCACGGATCGTCCGCTGGATCGCCCCGACCTCGTCGGGGACCACGGCCTCGGCAGCCACCTCCCAGCCCCAGTCCACGCAGACGGCGCGCAAGGCCGGGCCGCTGCGATCCCCGTAGTCGCCCGCCGCCGCACGATCGGAGACCGTGACGATCCCGACGGCAATCCGTCCTCCGTTCATTCCGCGACCGGTGCCTGGCTCAGTTCCGCCTCAGTTCGAGAACTGGATGCGGCTCGCCTCGAAGCTCGGCGTTGGGAAGCTTCCCGCCGTCGTCGGGGTGGGGCTGGTGCGAGGATAGGAAGTCGACGCCGGATCCGGATAACCCTGCGGAGCCACGGCCGCCGGGGAGGCAGGGATCGGTGGTGCGGTGATGGCGTCCGGCGCGGTCGGCGTCGCGGGATAGGCAGGGGCCGTCGGGGCCGACGGAGGAGCCGCGATCGAAGGATAGGCTCCCACCGCCGGAGCGGAGCTGTAGGCCGGCGCGATCGCCGAGGGAGAAACCGGGGAAGCCGAAGGGGCCGCCTGCCCCACGCCCATTGGTGCCGCCGATGTCGGCACCTGCAGCGTCTTGCCCGCATAGATCCTCGTATCGGTCATGCCATTGGCCGACTGGATGCGTCCGATGCTGGTGTTGTACTTCGTGGCGATGCTGGAGAGATTCTCTCCCGACTGGATCTGATGCGCCACAAGTTGCTCGCCCTCGCGCAGCGAGAAGGGCACTGGCGCGGCGGGAGCCGAGGGAGCCCGGTTCGTCGCCGCCATCGTCGCCGAGGACGGCACGGACGGCACTTCACTAGGCGCGCCCGAGGACGAACCCGCCATCATCGCACCCGAAGTGTCGGGATAGGCCGCCGGAGGCGGAGGAGGCGCATCGACGGCCGCCTCCTTGTTCTTGTTGCCCAAACTGAGGCATCCCACGGAAAAGAGGGCCATCGAAACCATTCCTGCCGTTCCAGCCAATCGGTATCCTATGAACATGCGGAAAATTACCACCTTAGAGCGCTACCGAAAGGCAGAATTTTTAAATTTCTTAATTTTAATTCTCGAATTTTAATATTTTTTAACTATTGATATTAAATTTATCTTAGCTGAAGTCTGACTTCGCTGCCGAACGTTTGTGGAGCCTCGGCCCGCGCGGCAGCGTTTTGGAGTGCGGCGGTCCTCCGCCGCTTTGGGGAGGAACACTCGTTCTGCGATGCCGTTGTCGAAACGGGCGGCCGCTCCCAAAGCGGCGGAGGACCGCCGCACTCCAAAACCTGGCGGACTCTCGCGCTACCCTTCCGCTTATCCAAATCTCTGCAATGGTCGACGGAACGCTCGCGCGTTCCGCTACGCAAAACCCCGAACAGCTTGCCTTCGGATTTCGGATTTCGAGCTTCGGATTTCCCGAATCATGCCCCCAGCAGGATGCGCTCGGGATTCTCGATGCACTGCTTCACCCGCACGAGGAAGGTGACGGCCTCCTTGCCGTCGACGAGACGGTGGTCGTAGCTGAGGGCGAGATACATCATCGGCCGGATCACGACCTGTCCGTTCACGGCGACGGGGCGCTGCTGGATGCTGTGCATCCCGAGGATGCCAGACTGCGGGGGATTGAGAATGGGCGTGCTGAGCAGCGAGCCGTAGATACCGCCATTTGTGATCGTGAAGACGCCGCCCTGGAGGTCGGTCAGGGACACCTTGCCATCGCGCGCCTTCGCGGCGTAGTCGACGATGTCCTTCTCGATCTGGGCGAAGCTCTTCTGGTCGCAGTCGCGGAGGACGGGAACGATGAGTCCCTTCTCCGTGCCCACGGCCACGCCGATGTCGTAGAAATGCTGCTCGACGATCTCGTCGCCCTCGAGGCGGGCATTCACCGACGGGACGGACTGGAGCGCCTCGACGACGGCCTTGATGAAGAAGGACATGAAGCCGAGCTTCACGCCGTTGCGGGCCGTGAAGTCGTCCTGGAGACGCTTGCGCAACTCCATCACCGCGCTCATGTCGCATTCGTTGAAGGTGGTCAGGATCGCCGCCTCGTGCTGGGCGTTGACGAGATGGGTCGCGATCTTCTTCCGCAGGGGCGACATCTTCCGCCGCGTGGTGCGCTTCTCGCCGACTGCGGCGGGTGCCGCCGCCACGCTCTCCTCCGTCTTCGCCGGAACGGCGGAGGCGGCGTCGAGGACGTCGGCCTTGGTGATCTTGCCTCCGGCCCCGGTTCCGCTGACCCGGGAGAGGTCGATCCCCTCCCCGTCGGCGATCTTTCTGGCCACGGGAGTCGCCTTGACGCCGCTCTCCTCCCGCGGAGCTTCGGCGGATGGAATGGGCTCCGACGCGGCAGCGGGTGCCGCAGGAGCGGCTTGGGCGGGCGCGCTGCCCTCCTCGATGGCGGCCACGGGGGCACCGATGGCCAGCTCGTCGCCGACGGCGGCCAGGTGGCGGAGGATGCCGTCGCGGTCCGACTCCAGCTCGGTGGAGATCTTGTCGGTCTCGATCGTCAGGATGACCTCGCCCGCCTTGACGTAGTCGCCGTCGGCCTTGTGCCAGGTGCCCAGGGTGGCCGAGGCGATGGACTCGCCGACGGAAGGAATCTTGATCTCGTGCGCCATAGTTGAGGACTCGTTGCTGAAAGGAGAAAATGGAAAGGGAGCGGAGAAAGTCACGCGGAAAAATCGCCACGATCCCTTCTCCGCGGAGCGAAGAGGATTATTTGCTGAAGGCTTCCTCGAGGAGACGGTACTGCTCCTTCTTGTGGATCGCCTTCGATCCGCTGGAGGGGCTGGAGGCGGTGTCGCGACCGGCGTAGCGGACGCGTAGCTCGGACAGCTTCTGCAGGCGCGGGCCAACGTAGGTCCACGCCCCCATGTTGAGCGGCTCCTCCTGGCACCAGACCCACTTCGTCGCATTGGGATAGCGAGCCGCGATCTCCACGACCTTCTCCGCATGGAAGGGATAGATCTGCTCGAGGCGGATGATGGCCGCGTTCCCGATCTCGTGCTTCCGGCGGTAGTCGAGGAGGTCGTAGTAGACCTTGCCCGTGCAGAAGATGAGACGGCTGATGCGCCCGGCGGCGCCCCGCTCCGGCGCGGTATCGTCGAGAACCTCCTGGAAGGAGGTCCCCTCGGCGAAGTCGTCGAGGCTGGAGACGCACTCGGGATGGGTGAGCAGGCTCTTCGGAGTCATGATCACGAGCGGCTTGACGAAGTCGCGCTTCATCTGCCTCCGCAGGACGTGGAAGTACTGGGCGGGCGTCGTGAGATTGCAGACCTGGATGTTGCATCCGGCGCAGAGCTGCAGGAAGCGCTCGAGGCGCGCGCTGCTGTGCTCGGGGCCTTGGCCCTCGTAGCCGTGCGGCAGGAGCATGACGAGGTGGCTCGTGCGCCCCCATTTCGACTCGGCCGAGGTGATGAACTGGTCGATGATGACCTGGGCTCCGTTCGCGAAGTCGCCGAACTGGGCCTCCCAGAGGACGAGAGCGTCGGGCGCGTG
>CAYSZN010000036.1:0-5077 GCA_964435425.1 uncultured Akkermansia sp.
GTTGCCGGTGATATGGCAGTCCTCCACGAGGAGTGTCGAGCCCGCGCCGAACATGAGAATTGCTCCGCCCGCGCCGCTGTTGCCCGCGCCGATGGCGTAGCCGTTCGTGAGGGTTACCCCACGGATGACCGTGGCGCCGACAGGACTGTCGATGAAAAGAATCCTGTCCGTCAGATTGCCGGAGATCGTGAGCAGGTCCGCGCCGGGACCGGCGAGAGTCACGGCCTCGGTGATCGCCAATTCCGTCCCGCCGAGAGCGCTGAGAACGATGGTGTCGGGCGTCGCGTCGGTGAAGACCGAGCCCTCGAAGGTGATCCTGTCGGCACCGGGGATGGCGTTCGCGTTTTCCACCGCCTGGCGCAGCGAACCTTCTCCGCTGTCGCCGGTGTGGGTCACCCCGAAATCGTTGCGGGCGATGGTGACGGTGTTGGCCGGGGAGGCCCCCACGAGGTAGGCACCCGTGGTCGTCACATTCAGGATGACGGTCTCGTCGGTCTCGGCGGCGAGGTCGTCGACGGGGGTCAACACAATGTCGGCGAAAAGCGCCCCGTCGGGGATGGTCACCGTCCCCAGTCCACCCGGTTCGATCGAAACGAAGCTCGCTCCCGCCTGGGTCCAGTCGGCGGCGGAGGCGGTGCTGGCGGCGTCGATCTCGAGGCTCACGACGAGATTGCCGAAGGTGCCGCCGCGGGTGACACGCCAGGTTCCGGTCCCCGCGCCGTTCTCGTCGGCACTGTCGTCGATGGTGTGGATCGTGACGGTGAAGATGTCGTCGTTCAGGATCGTGCCGGTGGCGGCGCTGGTCCCGAGGGCGACGTCGCGGGACGGGGCGGAGAGCGTGCTCAAGGCGACGTTGAAGGTCTCGTCGCCCTCGACTTCGGCGTCGTTGACCACGGTCACATTCACGCTTTGCGCCGTGGTCGTGCCGGCCGGGAAGGTCAGCGTGCCGGAAGCGGCGGCATAGTCGCCTGGAGCCACGGCGGTGTCGTCGGAGGTGGCGTAGTCCACCGTCACGTCGATGTCGACGGGGTTGCTCAAGGTCACGGTGAAGGTCTGCGGACCGGCGGTCTCAGACTGGCTCACGTTGCCCGCGATGGACACGACGGCGCTGTCGTCGTTCGTGATCGTGCCGGTCTGGGGCGAACCGGCCGTGGTCACCGCGCCGTGCCCACCGGTCACCGCGCCGAGGGCCACGGTGAAGGTCTCGTCGGCCTCGACCTTGTCGTCGCCGTTCACGAGCACGGTGATGGGGAGGGCCTCCCCGGCGGAACCGGTGAAGGCGAGGGAGCCGTCGTTGTCCTGATAGTCGGCGTCGCCCGTCGTCGCGGTGCCGTCGTTGGTGGCGTAGGCCACGGAGAAGCCGCCCTGGACAGGATTGTCCAGGGTCGCGGTGAAGACCATGCCGGTGGTCCCGGCGGCGCCCTCGTTGAGCGAGATGCCTCCGGTGAGGGTGAGCGTGGCGCTGTCGTCGTTCTGGATCGAGCCGTCGGCCGTCGCGCCGTTCACGATGTAGCCGTTGTCGGGATTGCTCAGCGTGACGGTGAAGCCCTCGACCGGCTCGACGGTGGCGTCGTGGCTGACGTCGATGGTCAGGACCGCGTCGGCCTGGCCGTCGGGGATGGTGAACTGGCCGGAGGGCAGGGTGCCGCCAAAGTCGGTCGCGTTCGCCGCCTCCGCGGTCGCTCCGGTCACCGCGTAGTCCATCGTGACGGGTCCGTCCGTGGGCCCGGTGCGGGCCACAGTGAAGGTGAAGGCGGTCGTACCCGCCCCGCTGCCCTCGGACTTGGCCGCGTCGAGGGCAGTGATGGAGACGGATTTCTGCAATTCGAAGGCACCGGCATCGACCGTGCCGATGGCGCGGGTGAAGCCTGCGCCGCGCTGGTCGAAGGGGATGGGTTCGACGGTGTCGCCGTCGCCATCCAGGTCGTAGATGTCGGCAGGAAGATTGCCGTCCAGGCCGGCATTGATCGCCGGGCTGCCGAGCAGCAGGGCATGGGTGGGCGTGGGGCCGCCGTTGTCGGCCAGCGGGCCGAGCAAGGGGTCGAGCGGCGCGGCGCCGGTGCCGGTCTGGTCTCCGGGCTGGTCGAAGGCGGTGACGGCCCCGGCGTTGCCGACGAGGTTGCCACCGTCGGACGTGAGGGCGCCGGCGCTGACGACATCGGGGACCGTCCCATTGTTCTGGTTCGCGGCGATGATGGAGTTGCCCACGGTCACGGTGCTGCCGGCAAAGGCTCGCAATCCGCCCGCGCTGTCGGCACCGCCCGCGAGGTTTCCGGCGATGGTGGAGTTGATGAGAGTCGTGGTACCGCTCTGGGTCCAGATGCCCGCGCCGTTGTTGCTGCCGTTCGGGACGCTGTTGCCCGAAATAGTCGAGTTGACGATCCGCAACACCGCTCCGTCGAAGTCGATCCCCCCGCCGCTGCCACCCACTCCGTTGGCGGTGTTGTTGGAAATGGTCGAATGGATGACGTTCAATGTGGAACCGGAGCCAGCGGCAATGCCGCCCGCGACCGAGGAGGCCGTGTTGTCCGTGACCACGCAATGCAGCAGATCCAGGGAGGTGGCTCCGCCTTCGACGACGATGCCGCCGCCGTTGATGGCGTTGCCTCCGGTGATGGTCAGGCCTCGCATGACCACGGTGCTGCCGGATGCCACGTTGAACACGCGGCTGGCCGGTCCAAAAGCGGCGACGTTCTTCACGACGAGCACGTCCGCACCCAGGCCGGAAAGGATCAGATCGGAAGCGAGATCGATCATGCCGCCCGTCAGCTCGATGACATCCGGCACGGCGGCGTCCGTGAAGGCGCCGCCCTCGAAGGTGATGGTGTCCGTGCCGGGGATGGCGTTCGCATTGAGCACAGCCTGGCGCAGGGAGCCTTCGCCGCTGTCACCGACATGGGTCACGACGAAGCCGTTCTGCAGGATGGTGACGGTGGCGTTGTCCGGCGTGCCGGCGAGGTAGGCTCCGGGGGCCGGCAGGGCGACAGGGACGATGTCGAAGCGCACCGTCTCGAATGTCTCGGCGGCATTCGGCGTCTCGACCTCGGCCACGAGGGCCACCTGCACGGTGTTCTGCCCGTCAGGGAAGGTCACCGTGCCGGTCCCCGCTCCCGCGTTGTAGTCGACGGAAGCGCCGATGAGGCTGAAGTCCGACACCGACGCGGTGGAGGAGGGATCGAGGGCGAAGTTCGCCACGAGCGTCCCCGCGGTACCGCCCCGGGTGAAGGTGAAGACGCCGTTGTTCACCCCGCCCTCCGCGGCCTCGTCGTCGCCGGGATTGACCGTGTCGATGGAGACGCGTTCGTTCACGGAGATCGTCGCGGTGACGACCCCGCCGCCGAGTCCGCCGACGGTGCTGCTCGTCGAGGCCTGCACGTCGAAGGTGGCGTCGCCCTGGAAGTTCGCGGCCGGGGTGAACTTCAACCCAGCGTTGGCGTCGGCGAAGGCGACGAAGCTGCCCGAGGAGACGGAGGTCGTGCCGTCGTTGAGGAAGACCGTCCCGTTCTGCACGTTCGTGATCTGGAAGTGGGTCACCTCGGCGCCATCGGCGGCGTTGCGCGAAACGACGAGGCCTGTCGTGGTCTGGGTGTTCGGCAGGGTCGTGGCGTTGGTGACGCCGGGGGTGTCGGCGACGGGATTCACGACGACGGTGAACTGGCGCGTGATCGTGTCGTCGCCCCCGTTGGCGGTGCCGCCGTCGTCCTGCACCGTCACGCTGATCGTGGCCGTGCCGAAGGCATTCGCCAGCGGGGTGTAGCTGAGCGAGCCGCTCGAAGCCGGACTGGTGTAGGTAACGGAGACGGGGTTCGGAATGAGGGACGCGTTGTTGGAGCTCGCGGTCACGGTGAGAACCTGCGTCTCGCCCCCGCCCGCACCGATGCCGGTGAGGTTGATGGTCTGCGGCCCCGAATCCTCGGGGAGAGGGGGCGCAGGCGGGATCGGGTCGAGGGTGGGCTCGTCGTTCACCGCGACGATGGTGATGTTGACGAGGGCCGGGGTCGGGGCGAAGCCCTGTCCGTCCGAGGCGGTGTAGCCGAAACTGGTCGATCCGCTCGTGTTCGCGGCAGGGAGGAAGTTCAGGCTGCCGAGGTTCGCCGCGAGGATCTCGTCGTTCACGTTCACCGGGGTGACGCCGACGCGTAGCATGCCGTTCGCCGGCAGGGAGGTGACGCGGACGCGGGCGAGACTGTCGCCATTCGGGTCGCTGAAGGCGGCGGTGAACTGGACGGCGGCGAAGTTGAGCTGGGTGTCCTCGAAACCGTTCGCGGCGATGTTGGTGACCGAGGGCGGCTGCTCGACAGGGGTGATCGTCGGATCGGTCGCTCCGCCGACCGCCGTATCGTCGGTCTGGACATTGGCGAAATTGCCTCCGCTCACCGTGCCCTGGCTCGAGACCGCGGTGAAGGTCGAGGGTGTGGTGTTGATCGTGACCTGGAAGGTCACGGTGATGGATTTTCCAGCGGGAAGGGTGCCGATGGACACGGGGTTGGTGAGGAAGCGGGGTTCGTTGCCGGTGTGCGGCACGGCTCCGTCGGCCTCGCCCGCCCGCGGGAGGCGACGCTCGCCTTTGGTGAGGAATCCATACATGAGACGGTCGCGGTGGGCCGGCTCGTAGGTGTCGAAGAGGCCAAGGGCGTGGCCCATCTCGTGCATGATCGTCGTGAGAAGATCCACCCGCCTGGCAGCCAGTTCTGACTCCTGACTCCTGACTCCTGGCTCCTGGTTTCCGGCCATGCCGGAAAACTCGCCGTCCTCCGACGGAGTTTCGTCAAGGAACCACCCGTTGCCGCCCGCGTCGCTGTCGATGCGGATGGTCGAGCCGACGGCTTCGCCGAGATGCCAGCCGGGAAGGTCGACCACCTCGAAGGTCACCTTTTCCAATGCCTCGATCTGGACGGCATTCAGGCCCGTGGCTTCCCATCGCCTCCGCGCGGCGGAGACCAGCGCGTCGAGCTTTGCTTGCGTAACGACCGCGCCCGCCCCGGCGGTTGAACGGCCGCCCTCCGCCAAGCTTAGTCCATCGATGGCGGCCACCTCATCCCGGTTCGCCGACGGCGGATCGGCAAGCGCTGGAGAC
>CAYSZN010000036.1:5087-12777 GCA_964435425.1 uncultured Akkermansia sp.
GCGATGGTTTCTTCAACACTCCCGGTCCCGGTGGGCCCGTCGCGCAGCCATTGCTTTTTGCGCCCGGCGAGCCGGATGCGATGGGCCCACCGGGACCGGGAGTGTTGAAGAAACCATCGCTGGCAGTCGATACGGCGTTCTGAACCTGGGCCGACGGGACCCCGTTGCCCCCGTTCCGCCCGATGACGTAGGCTTGCACCGCCGCGTCGTCGCTACGTGCGCCCGTGTAGCCGCGCAACTGCACCACCGTGTCCTGACGATGGCGGAGACGGATAGCCTCTCCCCCCGCCGCCGAATCATTCGGCGCGCCGGAACCCGCCAGCGAGTTGGCGAGCGCGCCCGCGCCGCCGATGTCCAGGGCGAACAGATAGGTGTCTCCGGGCACGGTGCCGGCATTGAGATGGATGCCGTTCTTCGCGATGGCGGCGGTCGCCGGGTTGTCGCCGGGATTGGAGATCGTGTTGCCGGTGATGGTGGAGTTGAAGGTGCCGCCAAAGGCGGTGGCGCCGCCGCCGGCCAGCAGCTCGATGCCGAAGTTGTTGTATTGTCGAATGAAGTTGTTTGTGATCAGCGTCGTCACTGTGCCTTGGCCTGCGGTCTGGATTTTCAGTCCGGAACCTTCGCTGGAACCGGAGTTGGCCGTGCCCGCGACGCCGATGGAGTTTCCGCTGATCGTGGCGGCGAGGGTCGCCGGCCCCGTGGATTTCACGATCAGAACCGCCGTTCCCACGGCATCGCGGATGGAGTTGCCCGTCATGTTGAGCGTCAGGTTTCCGCTCCCGTTGGTGAAGATCGACACCCCGCCGCCGCCCGTCGCGATCCGGGGATAGCTGTTCGTCAGCGTGTTGTTCGTGAAGATGAGATCGTTCGCCGTCGTGCCGTTGTTCGAGAACTGGAAGAGATCGCCGCGCGAGGCGGTGAAGACGCAGTTCTGCACGGTCGCGTTGATCGTGGCCGCACCGGTCAGCGCCTCGATGACGATGCCGTCGTTGCCCTGATCCTGCGAGCCATCGACCGCCGCGCCGACGTGGTTGGTGCCGATGGTCACCGTGTCGAAGGTGATGCGGTTCAGCGAGCCGCTGGTGTTCACGAGGCGGAAATTGTCCTCGAGGCCGCCACTGATGCTGGTGTTCGTGATCGAGGCGGTTCCGGTCAGCTCGGAGAAACGGACGCTGCCTTCGTCCAAGGCGGCGCTGGTGCCGTTCCAGCTCGTTCCGCCGGCGGCGCTGATGACGCTGTTGGCCAGGGCGAAGCCGACGACGTTCGATCCGCGGATCGCGTAGTTGTCGAAGTTGCTGAGCTGCATCCAGCTCAGCGAGACGTTCCGGGTGTTGTTGAGGTAGATGCCGATTCCGGCGGTGGTGCTGCCATCCGCGCCGGTCTTGCGCTGGATCGTGCCGCCGCTGCCCGCCGTGCCCGTGCCGGCGACGGTCAGTCCGCCGAGAGCCCCCGTGTTGTCCAGGACGATCCCGTTGCCCGCGCTGCCAGTGCCCGTGCCCGCCGAAATGCTGCGGAAGGTCAGGCCGCTCGCCCCGATGGTCGTGTTCGCCACGTTCAGCGCCGTGCCCGTGGTGGTGGTGATCGTGTTGTTGGTCCCGGTCACATTCACTGTGCCGCCGCCGGTGGCGGTGAAGGCGGCGTTCGTCGTCGTCGTCAGGCTCAGCCCGCCCGTGAAGTTGATCGTCGCGCCGGCGTTGTTGTGGCAGATGATGCCGGTGCTGCCGGCGGTGTCGGTGATCAGCCCGCTCAGCGTCACCGTGCCGCCCGTCTTGTTCTGGATGTTGACGGAGCGGGCGGTGCTGTTGGTGATCGTGCCGCCGTAGCTGATATTTGCCGTGCCGCCACTGATCGCGATGTCGTCCCCCATCGCTCCCGAAATGGCCGGCGAACCGGCCGTGGCGGTGAAAGTTCCGGTGGTGCCCGTCAGAAAGATGCCAATGGCCGAACTCGTCGAGACCGCGTTGTCGAGCGTGACATTCAACGAGCCGCTCGTACTGACGCGAATGATGCCGCCCGTGCCGATGCAGCTCACGTTGCCGACAGTGAGCGTGCCGACCGCCCCGCCCGTGATGTCGTCGCTCGTGGTGTTGCCGATGGTGAAGCCGTTGAGCGTGTTCCCGGAGCCTAGGGTGACGCCGTCGCCGGCGGCATTGACGAGGGTGGTCGCCGGGCCACCCGTGTTCATCGTCGGCAGCGGCACGCTGCCTGTCGGCGGTGTCACCCCCGCGAGGGTGGCGAGGCTGGTGCTCGAATCCTGCCCGATAAGGCGCTGGTTGTTCAGCAGGGTGATCCCTCCCGTGTAGGCCGTAGGGCTTTCGTAGAGGAAGATGCTGTGCCCGGCGAGGGGTTTGTTCGTCCCCGGGAGACCGTCGTTGATCGCCTGGAAGGAAGCCAGATTGTTGAAGGGATGGCCGAGGCGTCCGTCGCCGTCCGTGGCCGCGTTGCTGTCGATGAACCAGATCATGCCGCCGCCGACGTTGATCGTCACCGTCCCGGTGTCGGTGCTCTCCACGTCGTCGTTGTCGTTCAGGGTGTAGGTGAAGATATCGACCCCGACAAAGCCTGCGGGAGGATGGTAGGTGAAGCCGCCGTTGGCGTTCAGGGAGACGTTGCCGCCTGCGGCGGTGTTTCCGCCTGGAAGCGCCGGAGCCACGATCGCCGTCGCCGAGAGGGTTCCTCCGCCGAGACCGTCCGGATCGACGTCGTTCGCGAGCACGCCGCCGCCCGCCGGGATCGTGATCGGGACGTTGCCGAGGCAGGCGTAGGTGTCCGGAAGGGCGAGGCAGGTCGTCCGCATCGAGTTGGCGACGAGCGTGGTCTTCGCCGGGGTGGGATTGCTCAGCGAGACACCGGTCGCATCACCGCCGGAGTTGGTGATCTGGATGGTGTAGCCGACCGCGTTCCCCGGCGTGGCCCGTCCCGCCGCGTTCCCGGTGAAGGCATCCGTCTGCGTCGCGCTGATGTTCGGCGCCTGCGCACGAACTGCGGTGGCAAGAATCGGGACAAGAGCGAACATCGCCCAGAGAACTCTCGGTGGGATCATGGAGGCAAGCGGGCGGGTGGTGGTCGAAAAACAGCGGAGCCCCTCGCTCAGCCGCGGGGCGGGAAGACGCCTTGCAGGGCGATGCAGAAATAGAAGGTCAGATAGGGCTGCAGATTGTTGTGCGGCTGGTCGCCGCCGACGGGAGCCAGCGCCTGGTCGGAAAGCGTGCCGGTCGATGCCGCTTGGTAGAGGCCGCCGCCGGACGACAACGCGAACGACGCGTTCGGGCTCGGGACGTTCGTGTCGGCGCTGTCCAGGGTGTTGGCCCGCAAAGCGTGCGAGTGGGACGGAATCTCGGACTCCAGCAAAGTCACGGTCTCCGAGCCGCCCGTTTCACCCAGATCGTGCAGAGAGAGTCCCGGCCCCTGGCCGGGATGCATGGGCGCTCGGCCCTGGAGGTCGGGAAGGGCGAAATTCGACATGCCGTTCCCGCCGTAGGTCGTTCCGAGCAGGGAGAAGAGGGCGGTGTTCTGCGAAAGGGGCAAAAGCTGCCCGTCGCACCACGCCCAGCCTTTCGGGGCGAAGTTGAAGGGAAAGATGCGAATTTCGGCGACGAAGGGATCGGCCATGGCGGTTCAGGTCGGTGAGGGGAAAATGCCGAAGAGCGAGATGATGAAATCCACGCAGAGATAGGGTTGAAAGTTCGTGTGGGGCTGGCTGCCTCCCACCGGGGTGATGGCCGACGCCGAAAAGTTCCCATTCGGCGTGTCGTTGATGTAGGGCGTCACGGCGAAGGAATTGGCGGGGAGGCTTCCGATCGGAGAAATCTGGTCCCCCGGAACTGCCGAGGCCAAAAAGGGGTGCGAATGCGCCGCGATCTGGCTCACGGTCAGGGTGATCTCCTCGGCCCCCCCGGTCTCGGCGAGGATGAAGCCGTTGCCCTGATGAATCGGGATGCGCCCGCGCAGATCCGGCAGGGCGAAGGTGCTTTCCCCGTCGCCGCCGTAGGTGGTGCCGATGAGTTGGAACAGCGTTTCGTTCTCCGAGATGGGGAGCAACTGCCCCTCGCAGAACATCCAGCCCGCAGGGGCGAAGTTGCCCGCGAACATCCGAATCTCTCCGACATAGGGTTGTGCCATGGCGAAATCAGTTGGGTGAAGGGAAGATGCCTTGAAGGGCGATGCAGAAGCTCAGGGTGAGGAAGGGCTGCATATTCAAGTGCGCTTGGCTTCCACCAATGTTCGCGACACTGCCCGGAGTGAGGGAGGTAAGGCCCTCGGGGGCGTGGTAGGCGTTGTTCGCACCGCCGAGAAAGCGGCCACCGGGGCCGGCATTCCCTCCTGTCGCGCTTGCCGAGGCATTCACCCCATGCGTGTGCGTCGGCAGCTCCGCGATGCTGAGTGTGTGCGCCTGCTCCCCTCCCCTTTCGCCGAGGGTATGGCCCGAACCCACGTGGATGGGCGTGCGCCCGCGCAGGTCGGGCAGGGCGAAGTTGACCCGTCCGTCGCCGCCGAAGGTCGTGCCGAGCAGCGAAAAGAGCGCCTGGTTCTGGTTGATGGGGAGCAACTGCCCGTTGCAAAGCGCCCAGCCCTTTGGAGCAAAGACAAAGGACATCAGGCGAATCTCGGAAAGAAACGGTTCGGCCATACTACGTATAGTTGCGTAGTCTCGCTGATTTTGGAACTTCGTCCACCACCAATTAAAATTACTAGAAAAATTTTATTTTGTTGACTATCCTCCCCTCTCCTCATGGACACGCCACCCTCCGCCACCCGTCGCCGCATCCTTCTCTGGGCCGCCTTTGCCACCTCCGCCACTGGCATCGCCGCCTTCCTCGGCCGTGCCAGACTGGGAATCCCCTCCTCCCCGTCCGTGGCTGCCGGCCCGGCATCCGAACCAGACCTCGCCGAGGCCAAAGCCACCACACTCGATCCCACTGCCTTGCCCGCCGAGGGCCATCCCGTCTACACCCCGCTGCTGAACACCGAGTTCACCCTCGAACGACCCGGCGAAACCACTGCGACCTGCCGGCTCGTCGAGGTCAGCCCCGTACGGACCATGCAGACGCCCAAAGGCGACTTCACCTCCTTCACCCTTCTCTTCGAGGCGAAACCCGGGGTTCTGAGCGAAGGTGGCATCTGCCGTGTCGGCCATCCCGAGCTCGTCCCCATGGAGATCTTCCTTTCCCCCGTCGGTCGCCCCGATGGTGGCAAGGTCCTGCTCGAAGCCGCCTTCACCCAGCGTGCCTGAAGCCTCCTCCATCTCCCTGCGCCCCGAGACGGAAGCGGACACCGCCTTCCTCCTCGCCGTCTACACGGGCACCCGGCTCGAGGAGCTCGCCGCGACGGGCTGGTCCGGCACCCAGCGGGATGAATTCTGCCGGATGCAGTTCGAAGCGCAGGACTCGCACTACCGAACCCACTACCCCTCGGCCGAACGGTCCATTGTCCTGCTCGACGGTGCCCCCGCCGGCCGGCTCTACGTGGACCGATGGGCCCGCGAGATCCGGATCATGGACATCGCCCTGCTCCCGGACCTCCGCGGACGGGGTGCCGGGACCCGCCTGCTCTCGGACCTCAAGGACGAAGCCCGCTATGCGGGCAAGATCCTCTCCATCCACGTCGAGCGCTGCAATCCCGCCCTTTCGCTCTACGCCCGGCTCGGTTTCCGCCTCGCCGAGGACAAGGGCATCTATCTGCTCCTCCACTGGGATCCGGCGCTCACGTGAAGACCGCCTCGAACAGGGAGCCGTCGGGCCGGTCCGCGATCTGGGTGAGAAACAAATCGAATCCGCCCAGGTCGGCGTGCTCCAGCGCGACGATGCCCTGACCGAACCGCTGCCCGGCCGGTCCACGGAAGACCAGCGAAAAGGGATCCCTCGACGCTTCGGCGCGGCGGTGGCCGAGCAGGCCCACCTCGACGAGCTCCAGAGAGATCGGCTCGCCACCGGCCGGAAGCAGACGGAAGGCCGATCCGAGAAGCGGTTCGAAATGGCCGGAAGTGAGAGTCTCGAGCGGAATGGACATACGACGGGGCCGAACGCAAGCTTCGACCGGGGCACCTACCTTGCCACGCGATGCCGAAGGCGCAAGCGATGTCCACCTCCACATGGGACTCGTCCGGCACTTGAGTTTGTCCGCAGATCGCCGTCATTCACGGATCTGACCACCATGTCCGTCCTGCCGAATCCCCACCGAGCCACCGCCTCTCCCCGCGTCGGCGGAAAGCGAGTCGTCGTGCGCGGATTGCTCGCCGGCCTGCTCCAGGGCGAATGGAACGGCGGCGACCGCCTCACCGAAGCCGAGGCCGTGGCCAGATTCGGCGTCAGCCGCACGCCCGTGCGCGAAGCCCTGCTGGAGCTGCAGGGCCTCGGCTTCGTGGAGCTGCGGAGGAACTGCGGCGCCGTCTTCCTCCCCTTCGGCCCCGTGGAGCTTCGCGAGATCTACGAAGTCCGCTCCCTCCTCGAAATCGAGGCCACCCGGCTCGCCAGCGGGAGGATTCCCACCCCGACGCTCGACGCCCTCGCCGCCGCCTTTGCCGGCATCCGCGAATCCGGCGGCGTCGATTCCGGCTGGGAGCACGACCGCACCCTCCACCGCGTCGTCGCCGAAGCGTCCGGCAACCGCCGGCTCCTCGTCGAGATCGCCCGCTACGGCGACCTCGTCCAGACCGTCCGGGAGATCGTCGGCGGACAGACCTATGAAATCCACGGGACTACTGCCGACGAGCACCTGGAGATCCTCTCCGCCCTCGCCAGGGCTGATGCGCCCGCGGCCGCCGAGGCGATGCGCGCCCATCTCGCCCAGGCCTGCGGCTCCGCCACCGCCGCCGTCGCCCAGATGCGGGCGGAGAGGGAGAACAGTTGATTTCAGCCCCGTTCCAGCGTTTTCTGCCTGCCTGTGAACATCGATCCCGACATTCCCTTCGTCGTCGCCACCGTGACCCGTCCGGAGGATCTGGCCTTTCTCGACGGCGGGGCCTCGCCCGCCTGCGACCTGCTCGAATACCGGATCGACAATCTCCTCTCCCACGAAGCGGACGCGGCGCGGACCATGGAGACCTCGCCGCGCCCCGTCCTCCTCACCGTGCGCCGTCCCGCCGAGGGCGGGCACGGAAACCTGGAGGACAGCGACCGCCCCGGAATCTACCGCCGCCACCTCCACCGAGCCGCCGTCGTCGACACCGAGGTCGCCTCGCTCGCAACGCCTCCGTTCGCGGGTTTCGCCCAGGAAGTCCGCAGCGCCGGCGCCACGCTCGTCGCCTCCTACCACAACTTCGAGCGCTTCCCCGGTCGCGAGGCCCTAGCCGCCCGCCTCGATGAGGCCTTCGCACACGGAGCCGACATCGCCAAGGTCGCCGTGGTGCTCCCGACCATGGCGGATCTCTTCGCTCTCGCCGATCTCGTCGAACACCACCGCAGCGAAGGACGGCTCGTCTCCGCGATGGGGATGGGACCGCTCGGCAAGCTCTCCCGGCTCGTGCTGGCGAAGGCGGGATCCTGCCTCAACTACGGGTATCTGCAAACACCCAACGCCCCCGGCCAATGGGAGGCGGCGCGCCTGTCGGCCCTGCTGGGCGAGATCTGACTTTAGTCGGGAGTTGATAGTTGATAGCCTGAAAATCAGATACCTCCGGTAAAACCGGAGGTTTGCGAATTGGAGCTGCTCAAAGCGGCCTGTGACCTCGTTCATCAAAAGACCAAGGAGA
>CAYSZN010000037.1:0-12707 GCA_964435425.1 uncultured Akkermansia sp.
GGAGGACATGGGAAGGTGAGACGACGGAAGCGTCTTCAACTTAACGTTCCAGCCTCGAAAAGCGATGCTCAAGTGACGCTTGTGCGGGCCGCGCGTCTCCGGCATAGTCCGTTCCATGAAACTCCCCATCGCCGCCGGGCTCCTCCTGCTTACGGCCCTTTCCCTCCTTTCCCAGGACGCCGCCCCGAAACCGAAAGAGTATCCCCTTGGCCCCGAGTCGGAGCGCAAGGAGGGCGTCCCGCAGGGCACAGTGACAAAGCATGTCTGGAAAAGCACGGTCTACCCCGGAACGATCCGCGAATACCACGTCTACGTCCCGGCCCAATACGACCCGCAAGGCAGCGAGAAGGCCGCCGTGATGGTCTTTCAGGACGGCCACGCCTACGTCGACGAAAAGGGCCAGATCCGCGTGCCGGTCGTACTCGACAACCTCATCGCCTCCGGCGAGCTGCCCGTGATGGTCGCGATCTTCGTCAATCCCGGATGGTTCGCCGAGACGCTCGACGCGCCCCAGAAATGGAAGGCTCCCGATGGCGTGAAGAGCAACCGCTCGCTCGAATACGACACCCTCGACGGCGTCTATGCCACCTTCCTCGAAACGGAGATCCTCCCCGAAGTCGACAAGACGCTCCGCCTCACCGACGATCCCGAGCGCCGCGCCATCTGCGGGATGAGCTCGGGCGGCATCTGCGCCTTCACCGCCGCATGGGAGCGGCCCGACCTCTTCCGCAAGGTGCTGAGCCACATCGGCAGCTTCACCAACATCCGCGGCGGACACGTCTATCCCGCCCTGATCCGCAAGACGGAGAAGAAGCCGCTGCGGGTGTTCCTGCAGGACGGCTCGAACGACCTCGACAACGAGCACGGCAACTGGCCCCTCGCGAACCAGCAGATGGCCGCGGCCCTGAAATTCGCCGGCTACGACTACGATTTCGTCTTCGGCGAAGGCGCCCACAACGGCAACCACGGCGGAGCGATCTTCCCCGACTCGATGCGCTGGCTCTGGCGGGAGAAGTGAGGCCCCGCGCAGCGGCAAACCTCAACCCACACCACCGCCGACCCAACGACGGAGCGACGCGAGATCGATCCTCTCGAGGCTCTCCACCACTGCGGCCGCTCCGGTGAAATCGAGGTGGGCGGTGACCCGGTTCGGTACGACGACGCAGGCGATCCCAGCGGCACCGGCGGCGAGGAGGCCGTTGCGCGAATCCTCCAGCACGACGGCCTCGCCCGGCGCGACGCCGAGACCCGCGGCAGCCGCAAGGAAGAGATCGGGCGCCGGCTTCGGTTCGCGCACGTCGTCGAGGCAACGGGTCAGAGCGAAACGGTCGAGCAGGCCGAGGCGTCCGAGGTGCCCCTCGACCCAGCTCCTCGGCGAACTCGAGGCCACGGCGCAGGGCAGGCCCACCGCCTCGGCCGCGTCGAGCAGCGCGACGACTCCGGGCAGGGGCGCGAGACAATGGACCCGCTCCAGCGCATTGCGCTCGCGCCAGAGGTCCCGCTCCGGCCAGTCGATGGCCCGCCCGACGAGGGATTCGAGATGGGATTTCGGATCGAAGCGGTTGAAGTCGCTGCCGACACAGGCGGCATAGGTCTCCAGAGGCAGCTCGTGGCCGTGGGCGAGGTAGTCCTCGCGCCAGGCCTCGTAGACCGGGTGTTCCGTGTCGAGAATGAGTCCGTCGAAGTCGAAAAGAAGGGCGCTGAGGGGCATGGCTTTAGGAAACCCTAGACGGCGAAGCGGAAACGGTCCAGAGCGGGGAAAGCGACGAATTCTTCTCCATGCGGCCCCCGCCGCCCCACCTGGCTGCTATCGCATTGCCGCGAAGGACGTATCTTCGCCCAGCCGACCGACCATGGCCCAGCCGACCGCTCCCTCCTCCCTCTCCGACGCCACGCGCCGACGCCTCCCCTGGCTGGTGGCCGTCGCGCTCTTCATGGAGAATCTGGATGCCACCATCATCAACACCGCCGTGCCGACGATGTCGGAGAGCCTGGGCACGGACCCGCTGAACCTCAAGGGCGTGCTGACCAGCTACGCCCTCAGTCTGGCCGTCTTCATCCCCATCAGCGGCTGGATGGCGGACCGCTTCGGCACCCGGCGGGTCTTCGCCACGGCGATCGCCCTCTTTCTGGCCGGGTCGGTGCTGTGCGGCCTCGCCGTCAATGTCCCCATGCTGGTGGTGTCGCGGGTGCTGCAAGGGATCGGCGGCGCCATGATGACTCCGGTGGGCCGCGTGGTGCTGGTGCGGTCGTTTCCGCGCTCCGAGCTGATCCCGGTGATGAACTACGTCGTCATCCCCGCGCTGATCGGACCGCTCGTCGGCCCCTTCCTCGGGGGCGTCATCGTCGACTGGCTGCACTGGCGGGTCATCTTCTTCGTGAACATTCCCATCGCCCTGGTCGGCCTCTGGATGGTGCGGCGCCACATGCCCAACTACTGGGACGAGGAGGCGCCCCGGCTGGACCGCTGGGGTTTCGTGCTCTTCGGCGGCGGGGTGGCCCTGCTCTGCTACGTCCTCGAGGTGCTGGGGGACCACTCGCTGCCGACCGTCTGGGCGTGGTCGCTGCTGGCACTGGCGCTGGTCCTGATCGGGGCCTACCTGTGGCACTCCCGGCGGGTGGCCGCCCCCGTGCTGGCGCTGTGGCTGTTCCGCATCCGCACCTTCCGCGTCTCGGTCGCGGGCAGCTTCGTCACGCGGCTGGGCATGGCCGGGATGCCCTTCCTCCTGCCGCTGCTCTATCAAGTCGGGCTGGGATTCAAGCCCTGGCAGGCCGGGCTGCTCACCACGCCACAGGCCCTGGCCGCCATCACCACCAAGATGTTCAACAAGCCCATCCTCGCCCGCTTCGGCCACCGGAACGTGCTGGTGGTGAACACGCTGCTCATCGGTGCGACCATCATGACCTTCTCCCGGATCGGCGTGGGCACGCCCGTGCCGCTCATCCTGCTGCTGAGCCTGCTCCAGGGCACCTTCGCCTCCCTCCAGTTCACCAGCATGAACACCCTCGCCTACGCGGACGTGACCGATGCGGACGCCAGCAAGGCGAGCAGCATCGCCAGCACCGGTCAGCAGCTCTCGATCAGCTTCGGCGTGGCCCTCGCCTCCCTCGCGGCCTCCTTCTTTCTGGGTCCGGGCAGTCCGGCCAGCCCGGCCCAGACCGTGGCCGCCCTCCACCACGCCTTTCTGGCCATGGGCGTGCTGACCATCGTCTCCTCGGCGGTCTTCTGGCAGTTGCGAGGCGACGACGGAAACATCATCAGCAACCGCGTCCGGCCCGACCAATCTCCGCCGACTCCGGCTCCATGAACCTATAAGGGAAGGGGCCTACGGAAGACGCAAAAAACACTGAATATCAGTAGATTGGAAGATTTTTTCCGTCCACCCCAAAAGCAAGTCCCGAGCACAGCGCAATTCATTCACTTTCCGCGCCTTCCGAGTCTTCCGTAGGCCCCATTACCCTTTCAAGGATCAATCCCCAAAGGTCCGGCCACGGCCATCCCCCGCATTCGCGTCCGTTTGCTCCGCGAACCTCCGGGCCTTATCGTTTCCCTGCCCTCCCATGATCCAGCACCCCATTCCTCTCGCCTTCTCCCACCGCGTCGCCTTCACGCACGGGGCCTTCGACGCGCAGAACCACACCCTGCGCGACCTCGTCGCGGAGGGATGCGCCCTCGACGGCGTCGCAAAGGTGCTGGTGCTGCTGGACGCGGGCGTGGCCGAGGCCAATCCGAAGCTGGCGGAGCGCATCACCCGGTATTTCGCGGCGCACGCCGACACCCTCAAGCTCGTCGCCGATCCCCTGCTGCTGCCCGGCGGCGAAGGGTGCAAGAACGACTGGACTCTCGTCGAGCGGATCTGGAAGGCGGTCGAGTTCTTCAAGATCTGCCGCCATTCCTACATCGTCGCCATCGGGGGCGGGGCCTTCCTCGACCTGGCCGGCTTCGGCGCGGCGACGGCGCACCGGGGCATCCGCCTCATCCGCATGCCCACGACGACCCTGAGCCAGGGAGACGGCGGCGTCGGCGTGAAGAACGGGGTGAACTACTTCGGCAAGAAGAACTGGGTCGGCACCTTCTCGGTCCCCTACGCCGTGGTCAACGACCTCGATTTCCTCGCCAGCCTGCCGCCCCGCGCCTGCCGCGACGGCATCATCGAGGCGATCAAGGTCTCGCTGATCCGCGACCGGGCCTTCTACGAATACCTCAGCGACAACGGTCCGGCGCTGGGGCGTCTCGAGACGCGGCCGGTGGAGACGGCGATCCGCCGCAGCGCGGAAAACCACGTCGACCACATCGCCACGAGCGGCGACCCCTTCGAGCACGGCTCGGCGCGCCCTCTCGACTTCGGCCACTGGGTCGCCCACAAGCTGGAGCAGATCTCCGATTTCGCGGTGAGCCACGGCGAGGCCGTCGCCATCGGCATGGCCGTGGACCTGCTCTATTCGGTGAGGATCGGCCTGCTGCCGCGCGCCACGGCGGAGGAGATTCTGGACCTGATCGAGACGGTCGGCTTTCCTCTCTGGTCCGAAGAGCTGGACCGCGAGGAACGGGGACGCCCCGCCGTCCTCGCCGGGCTGGAGGAATTCCGGGAGCATCTCGGCGGCCGCCTCACCATCACGCTGATCCCCGCGATCGGGAAGAAGATCGAGGTCCACGAGATGGACGAATCCGCCATCCTCGGAGCGCTCGAGGAGCTGAGGCAACGGGCGCGGAAGCCGGTGGTGCGGAGTTTGTAGCCACGGGCATCGACAGCAGGGCGGGTGGAAGCGCGGTTCGTCGAGAAAGGCGCTGCCGGGCTTGGGGAGGAGTTTTGACCACGGATGGTGCGGATGAACACGGATTCCGCAACCGATGCCGCGCGAGCGATTCGTGTTCATCCGCGCCATCCGTGGTCCAAGCCCCTTCAACCAGAGCTACCCCAACAAACGAAAAACCCACCAGCCTTACCAGCCGGTGGGTTTCTTCGGGAGAAATGGAACAGGGTCGGGTCGGCGACCCGACAGGGTTCGGTCAGGGAATCACGAGGCGTTGCCCGAGGCGGATCGTGTCGCTGGTGAGCCCGTTCGCGCTCTTGATGGCGTTCACGGTGGTGCCGTTCTTCCTGGCGATGCCGTAGAGCGTGTCGCCGCTCGCGACGGTGTGGGATTTGCTGCCCGACCCGGCGTAGGAGACAGGCGCGCTCGAGCTGCCGCTCGCCGGTCCGCTGTAGCTGGGCGCGTTGTAGGTGGGGACGGAAGGCACGCTCGGCACCGAAGGCCCCGGCACCGACGAGGGCGGCGTGTAGGTGCTGTCGGTGTAGGAGGGATAGGACGAGTTCGAGGGCGTGCTGGAGTAGTTCGTCGTGCTGCCCGAGGAACCGTAGTAGGGATTGTTCTGATAGGGATTGGTGGACGCGACCTTGGAGTTGCTCTTGCAGGACGCGGTCATCAGGGCGAGCCCGAGGGGCAGAAGGTAGCAAAAAGATTTCATGGCAAGGTTGACTGGTCGGTAACTTCTCGTGAATTTTAAGTTTTATTAAATGATCTGCAAGTTGATTTTTATAAAAATTCCAGAATTTTTTGAATTGCCACCCAATCGTTGCTTCACGGGAAGCCGCGCGATGAATTCCGATTTCGCCTTGCGCGGGATCGGAGGGCGGATCATGCTCCGCCCGACATGAGCATCAACCGCGCCCTGATCTCGGTGTCCGACAAAACCGGACTCGAGGACCTCGTCCAAGGACTCCGTCGCCACGGAGTCGACATCCTTTCCACCGGTGGCACCGCAAAGGCCATCGCCGCCCTCGGCATCCCCGTAACGGAGGTGTCCGACTTCACCGGCTTTCCGGAAATCCTCGACGGTCGGGTCAAGACCCTGCATCCGAAGGTCCACGGCGGCCTCCTCTACCGACGGGACCTGCCCGCGCACGGTCAGCAGGCCGAGGCGCACGGCATCCTCCCCATCGACCTCGTCGTGGTGAACCTCTACCCCTTCGAGGAGACCGTGGCGAAGGAGGGCGTCACCCACGAGGAGGCCATCGAGCAGATCGACATCGGCGGCCCCAGCATGCTGCGCTCCGCCGCGAAGAACCACAGCGCCGTCACCGTCGTGGTCGATCCCGCCGACTACCCCACCATCCTCACGGAGATGGACGAGCACAAGGGAGCCACCACCCTGAAGACGCGCGAACGGCTCGCCATCAAGGTCTTTCAGCGCACCGCCGCCTACGACGCGGCCATCGCCGCCCACCTCAACGAGGCGCAGGAGACGGAGGCCTCCTTCGCCATCAGCCTGCCGCTCGACCAGGAACTGCGCTACGGCGAGAACCCCCACCAGAAGGCCTCCCTCTACGGAAACTTCACCGACCACTTCAAACAGCTCCAGGGCAAGGGCCTGAGCTACACGAACGTGCTCGACATCGCCGCCGCCGGAGAACTGATCCTCGAATTCCGCCGCCCCGCCGTGGCCATCCTGAAGCACACGAACCCCTGCGGCGTCGGCGCGGACGAGAGCGACCTGCGCCTCGCCTGGGAGAAGGCCTTCGAGACGGACCGCCAGGCTCCCTTCGGCGGCGTCATCGTCTGCAACCGCCCGCTGGGAATCGGCCTCGCCCGCGTCATCTCCGAGATCTTCACCGACGTCATCATCGCGCCGGAGTTCGAGAGCGACGCCCGCGCCCTGCTCCAGAAGAAGAAGAACCTGCGGCTCATCCAGATGAACGAGTCCTTCCGCGACACCCTGGAGGATCCGGTGATCCACTCCGCCCCCGGCGGGCTCCTCGTCATGGACCACGACGTCCGCGCGCTCGGCCTCGAGGACATCGAGAAGAAGGTCGTGACCCAGCGCCCTCCGACCGCCGAGGAGATCGAGGCGATGCGCTTCGGCTGGCGCATCGTGAAGCATGTGAAGTCCAACGCCATCGTCTTCACCACCAGCGACCGCACCCTTGCCATCGGAGCGGGCCAGATGTCCCGTGTCGACTCCTGCCGCATCGCGACGTGGAAGGCCGAGCAGGCCGGTCTCAGCCTGAAAGGCTCCGTCGTCGCGAGCGACGCGATGTTCCCCTTCCCCGACGGACTCACCTACGCCCTCGAGGCCGGTGCCACCGCCGCGATCCAGCCCGGCGGCTCGGTGCGCGACGAGGACGTCATCAAGGCCGCGAACGAGCACGGCGCCGCGATGGTCTTCACCGGGCACCGGCATTTCCTGCATTGAGGGGGAGGCCTGATTTGACAAGACGGACGAAGGGTCTGAACATTCGATGGATGAAAGACACACCGATCAGTGCGAAAGTCCTGCGGGCAGCGCGCTTGAGGAGCTCCGCTCTCGCCGTCAAGTTGACGCGCGAGCAGAAGCTGGAGCAGATGTGGGCGCACGGATCCGAGCGGAGACCGAATCCCTTCGCCAATGGGCAACTGAGACTGGCCGGTTCCTCACTGCGGAAGACTTCGGCGAAATAACCGAAACCTGCGATCAAATCGGCGGGGCCAGCGAGCACCACGTCTTCCTGATGGCGATCGGGGACCGTGTCCTCAAGGTGACGATTCCTCCGAATTTCGGAGCCAGGGGAGAATCTCTCGCCTACCTCGACAATGCGGTTTGGGCGAACGAGCTTTTCGGAGACGACATCCGCCTCGAGGGCATCGTCGAGACCGAAAGCGGACTGGCCATCGTCATCAGCCAGCCATTCATCGTCGGACGGGCACCGACAGAAGCAGAAGTCATCGAGTGGTTCGAATCTCAAGGATACCGAGCCCAGCCAGGAGGTCGCTGGGTCCACGAAGGCACAGGAGCCGTGGTTGCCGACGCCCATACGGGGAATCTGGTGATGAGTTCCGAAGGGCTCATCCCCATCGACCTGCAAATCCTCGATCTGGGGAGAGTCCACGATTCCTGATTTCGAGCCACCTTCTCAGGGTGCCGACAAAGAGCGCTTCACCGGTCTCCTCTCTTGTGCTCGCATCATCCCCCAAAGCAGCTACCTTGCCGCATGTCGATCGAATGGCAGGTGCTGGGGCGGGCGGGCGCGGACAACGCGCTCCATGTCGTCGTCGATTCCGGCCAGTCGAGGGAAAGCCTCCTCTTCGACTGCGGCGAGCGCTGTCTCGACGGTCTCCGCGCCTCCGAGATCCAGGCGGTGGCGCACCTAGGCTTCTCCCATTTCCACATGGACCATGTCGCGGGCTTCGACGGGTTCTTCCGCCTGAACTACAACCGGCCTGACGTGCCCGTCGAGGTCTGGGGACCGCCCGGAACGGTCGGGATCATGGAGCACCGCTTCCTCGGATTCGTCTGGAACCTCCACGCCGAGCAGCCGGGCGAATGGATCGTCCACGAGATCGGCCAGGAGGAGATCGGCGCGGCCCGCTTCCTCGCCCGCGAGGCCTTCGCGGCGCAGCGCCAGCCCAACCGCCCCTACCTGCCCCCCATCGTGCATCGTGCCGCAGGCTGGAGGCTGGAGGCGCGCCTCCTCCCGCACGGATCGATCGGATCGGTCGCCTACCGGGTCGTCGAGTCCCCACGGCGCAACATCGACCCAGCCGCCTTGCGGAACTACGGCTATCCGCCCGGCCCCTGGCTAAAGGACGTGGCTAATGAACAGGAGGACGAATCCGCCCTCGTCGAAGTCGGCGGACGTTCCGTGAAGGTCGGCGAACTGAGGCGTGCGCTGGTCGTGACGAGCCCGGGCGCGTCGATCGCCTGGCTCACCGACTTCCGGGCCGAACCGAGAACGGAGGAATGGGCCGAACTCGTCGAATGGCTCTCGGGAACGACGACGCTCGTCTGCGAATGCCAGTACCGCGCCGCCGACGCCGCCCTCGCCGCGAAGAACGCGCACATGACCGCCGATCTCGTCGGACGCCTCGCCGCCGAGGCAGGCGTCGGCCGGCTCGTCCTGCAACACCTCTCGCGGCGCTACACAAAGGCAGAATGGCTCGAGATACGCGACGAGGCGAAAGCGGTCTTTCCCAGAACGGAGCTACCGCCGGAATGGAATCTGCGTTAGGGAGTTGGGAGATAAGAGTTGAGAGTCTGAAAATGAGCGGCTTACGCCGCTTCCGAGTCTCTCAACTACCCGCTCTCAACTCTCAACTATCGAGCGAGATGGAGCGCCGCGAAGATCTTGAAATCGACGCCCATTCCCTCGGCCTGGCGGTCGCGGCACCAGGTCTCGACATCGCTGCGGGGAACGAGATGGATGCGGATGTCCTCGCCATGGACACCTCCGCCTTCGGTCATCTTCACGAGTCCGACGGCATGGAAGAGGGTCACGACCTCGTCGGTCAGACCCGCCGAGGAGGCTCCTTCGAGGAGCATGGTCCAACGCTTCGCCTCGTAGCCGGTCTCCTCCTTCAGCTCGCGCTTCGCGGCCACGAGGAGCGGCTCGTCCTCCTGCAGGGGGATGTCTCCGGCGAGCCCGGCGGGCAGCTCGATCACCCGCCGCCCCATGGGAGGCCGGTATTGCTCGGTCAGGACGATCCTCTGGTCGTCGGTAACCGCGAGAATGGCGACGCAGCCCTTTGCGTTGACCCGCGTCACGTATTCCCATCCCTGCGGCGTGCGGCGGCAGGCGAGATACTTCCCCTCGTGCAGGGACTCGTCGGAAGTGGACATGGGAGGAAGCCGCGGTCGCTCAGATCCGGGAATCGACCACGACCCGGTTCTCCTCGAAGCGGACGCTCGGCATCTGCTGCAGGACGTGGTATTCGTCGATGAGGCTTTCGCGGAGACGCACGAAGAGATCGACGACGGGCTTCACCGTGCTCTTCCCCAGGGAGATGCGGCCAAGGCTCCAGGAGACGGGCTTGTAGACCGTCTGGCGGCGGAACTCCTCCGCCGCGAGCTCGACCTCCATGGTCAGGGGCAGACCGAAGATCTCGCGCTCGATCACCACCTGGGCTTTCTGCGGGGAGAAGTCGACGCAGATCCCCCGGAAGGTCACGAACGAGGCCATGAGGCCCTTCTGCTCGCCGGTGAGGCGGGAACGCAGGTAGCGGTTCACCTCCTCCTCGGAGAAAACGAGCTCCACATCCCGGTCGATCATCGCCTTCTGCGCCTCGGAGAGAAGGTTCCTCGGCTGGTCTGCGTCGAGGGCGTCGCCGGGGTAGCCAGCCACGGTGGAAAGATCCCTGGGCAGCCCAATCATCACCACGATCGCCAGCAGGCCGAGGGCGACCAGGGTCAGGAAGACGGTCCCAAACGAGAGGCCACTGTCATAGACCACCGGCTTCGGCGCAGGACGCCTCGCCTTCTTCTTGGTCGCGGGCTTGCGGGCCGCAGCGCCCCGGACCACCTTTTTCTTGGGGACCGAAGGACGGACGGATCGCACGGGCGGCGCCACATTCTCCACCGGCATCTCCTGAGGCTCCTCGTAGGTGTAGGCAGCCTCGGCCTGCACGGCGTTGGGATCGTAGTAGGCCTGCTCCGCCTCGTAGGCCGCGGGATCGACGGCGTCGTAGGACTGGTTCTCGTCGACGAAGGCGGCTCCGGGATCGTAGTCCGGCTGGCCATGGCCTTCGGCTCCGTATTCCTGATGCGGGTCGTCGTTGCCGGAATGTGGGTCCATGGGAAGGGGTGGGTCAGGCGTCGGTCTTGCTAGGAGCGGGCGAAGGCGCGGCCGCTGGCTTCGATTCGGACGGGCTCGAGGAGCCCCCTCCGGAATCGCCGGCGGGCTTGTCGGCCTTCGCCGCCTTCTTATAGGAATCGCTGCGGTAGTCGGTCTCGTAGAAGCCCGACCCCTTGAAGATGATGCCGGCCCCGGTACCGAGGAGGCGCTTCACTGGCCCCTCGCAGCTATCGAGAGGACAATCCGTGAGTCGCTCGTCCCGCATCGATTGGAAGATCTCGAAGCGGTGCCCGCACTTCTGGCATTGATAGTCGTAGGTAGGCATGGATGTGGCCGTTTCTGTGAACCGTTCCACTATGGCGACGGTGGCCCATCCTTCAATCCGATTTTTCTCCCGCCTGCGCCAGCAGAGCCCCGGACGATCCGAGATCCCTCAGCAGCATCTCGCGCGGACGCAGGATGTCGCGGAGCGTGTAGCGGTCGAAGGTCGCGAGGAACGCATCCCGCGCCTCCGCCACGACGCGCTTGAGCGCGCAGGCCGGCGAGATGGGACAGCATCCGCCATCGGAGCCGAGACATTCGACGAGGGCGAGGGTCTCGGTCGCCCGCACCACGGCGCCCAGCCCGATCTGGTCCGGTGCCATGGCCAGGCGGAAGCCCCCCGACCGTCCCCGCTTCGTCTCGAGAAAGCCGAGCTTGCCGAGCCGGTGGGCGACCTTGATCAGGTGGTTCTCCGAAATGCGGAAGGCCGCCGCGACCTCGGGAACGGTGACAATGCGGTCCTGATGCAGCCCCGCGAAGATCAGGGTGCGGAGCGCGTAGTCGGTGAAGAGGCTCAGTTCCATGGCAAAGGAGGGTCAGGTCCGGCCAGGATCACCCTACGGGGCGGTTGAAAGGCTCCGCAATGAAAATCTCGGCCTGTTTTCCGCCAACGAGGGCTGGCGAAGCCGAGACCGCTCCGGAGTTCAAAGGTAGCCCCGAGCGGCCCGCTCGGGGAACGAACGCCGTTTGGACGTCCGATTGGCCGCGCGGGCCGCACGGCCCTACCCTCCATCGGAGTAGCGCTAGAAGGCACTCCGGATCCGCCGGCACACTTCCTCGACGTTGGCCCGCGTGTTGAAGGCCGAGATGCGGAAATAGCCTTCGCCCGCCGCACCGAAGCCGGAACCCGGCGTGATGACCACGTTCGCCTCGTGCAGCATCTTGTCGAAGAGGTCCCAGGAGCTCTGCCCCTCGGGACAGCCGACCCACACGTAGGGCGCGTTGACCCCGCCGTAGACGGGCAGCCCGGCGGCGGCGCAGGCCTCGCGGAGGAGCGCCGCATTGCCCATGTAGCCCTTGATGAGGGCGGAGACCTGCGCCTTGCCCTCCTCGGAGAAGACGGCGGCGGCTCCCTTCTGCACGGGATAGCTGGCCCCGTTGAACTTCGTGCTGTGGCGGCGCGACCAGAGCGGATGCAGGGCCTGCTCACGCCCGTCGGCCGTGCGGCCCATGAGCGTCTTCGGAATCACCACATAGGCGCAGCGCACGCCCGTGAAGCCGCCGTTCTTGGAGAAGCTGCGGAACTCCATCGCGCATTCGTGCGCCCCCTCGATCTCGAAGATGGAGCGCGGCAGGCTGGGATCCTGGATGAAGGCCTCGTAGGCGGCGTCGTAGAGGAGGATCGCCTTCTCCCGCCGCGCGTAGGCGACCCAGGCCTCGAGCTGCTCGCGCGTCGCCGTGGCCCCGGTGGGATTGTTCGGATAGCAGAGGTAGACGAGATCGACGTGGCAGTCGGGAATGGCGGGGACAAAGCCGTTCTCCGGCGTGCAGGGCAGGTAGACGAGGCCCTCGTAGGCGCCCGAGGCATCGGCCTCGCCGGTGTTGCCGATCATCACGTTCGTGTCGACGTAGACCGGATAGACCGGGTCGGTGATGGCGATGATATTTCCGGAGCCGAAGATGTCGAGGATGTTGCCCGTGTCGCACTTCGAGCCGTCGGAGACGAAGACCTCGTCCGGCGAGATGCCGAGGTCGGCGTATTGGTTCGCGACGATAGCCTCGCGCAGGAAGGCGTAGCCCTGCTCGGGGCCGTAGCCCTTGAAGGTGGCGGCGTCGCCGAGCTCGTCGATGGCCTCGTGCATCGCCTTGCGGCAGGCTTCGGGGAGGGGTTCGGTGACG
>CAYSZN010000038.1:0-12503 GCA_964435425.1 uncultured Akkermansia sp.
GCTCGGATGCTCATGGGAGGCGCCCTGCGGGCGAGTAAAAGGTGAAAAGTGAAAGGTAAAAGGTCTCGGGATGGAGGTTCAGGCTTCTTTCGCTTTGGCGGCTCGCCATTCGATGAGGTTCTTCAGGACGAGGGTGATCAGGGCGAGGAGCGAGAGGATGGAGGCGAGGGTGAAGGCGGCGACGCTGGCGTATTCGTTATAGAGCGTCTCGATGTAGAGCGGCAAGGTGCTGGTCTTGCCCTTGATGTTGCCGGAGACCACGGCGACGGCGCCGAACTCGCCCATGGCGCGGGCGTTGCAGAGGACGACGCCGTAGAAGAGGCCCCACTTGATGTTCGGCAGGGTGACGGTGAGGAAGGTGCGCCAGCCTCCCGCCCCGAGGGTGATGGCGGCGTATTCCTCGTCGCGGCCCTGGGCCTGCATCAGGGGCACCAGCTCCCGCGCGATGAAGGGCAGGGTGATGAAGACGGTGGCGAGAGCGATGCCGGGCACGGCGAAAATGATCTTCAGGTCGTATTTGTCCAGAGGTTCGGCGAACCAGCCGTGCGTCCGGCTGAAGACGAGGACGAAGATGAGGCCGGCGATCACCGGCGAGACGGCGAAGGGCAGGTCGAGGATGGTGACGAGGAGGCTTTTGCCCCGATAGCTGTATTTCGTGATGACCCAGGCGGCGGCGATGCCGAAGACGAGGTTCATCGGGACGGAGATCGCGGCGATCTTCAGGGTCAGTAAAATGGCGGCGACGGCGTTGTCGTCCTCGAAGGTCTTGAAGTAGAGCTGGACGCCCCCTTTGAAGGCTTCGTAGAAGACCGCCACCAGAGGCATCACGAGGAAGAGCCCGAGGAAGAGGAAGGAGACGAGGAAAAGGATCGCCTTCACCCAGAAGGGCTCGGTGATGGCGCGGTTGGTGGTGGGCAGCTTGTCGTGCCTGACGCGGGAGAGAATGGCAGCCATGGAAAGTTTTTGAGTGTTCAGTTTTCAGTGTTCAGTCCCGCGAGTCGTGAACTCATGACCCATGACTCGTGGACCCGTGACTCAGTGCCTCGCCTGTCCGATGGACTCGGACCAGCGCTGGAGGATGTTGACGACCAGGAGCAGGACGAAGGACGACACCAGCATCACGGCGGCCACGGCGGTGGCCTGCGGGTAGTTGTAGTTCTCCAGCGCCTTCACGATCACGAGGGGGACGATCTCGGTCTGGAGGGGCTTGTTGCCCGAGATGAAGATGACCGAGCCGTATTCCCCGATGGCGCGGGCGAAGGCGAGGGCGAAGCCGGTCAGCATCGCCGGCACCAGGGTGGGGAGGATGATGGTGGCGAAGACGCGGAGCCGGCTGGCTCCGAGAGAGGCACCGGCCTCCTCGACCTCCCGGTCGAAGACCTCGATGACGGGCTGGAGAGTTCGGACGACGAAAGGCAGCCCGATGAAGGTCAGGGCGATGAAGATGCCGGTCTTCGAATAGGCGCTCTCGATGCCGAGCGGATAGAAGATCGTCGATCCGAGCCATCCGTTCGGCCCGTAGAGCGCGGTCAGGGCGATGCCGGCCACGGCCGTGGGGAGGGCGAAGGGGAGGTCGACGATGGCGTCGACGAGCTTCTTGCCGGGAAACTGGTAGCGGGAGAGGACCCAGGCGACGATGAAGCCGAAGAAGGCGTTGGTCAGGGCGGCGAGGAAGGAGACGCCGAAGGTGACCTTGTAGGCGGAGACGACTTGCCGGCCGCTGATGGCTTTCCAGAAGTCCTCCAGTCCCATGCCGGACGAGCGGATGAACACCGCCGAGAGGGGAATGAGGACGAGGAGGCCGAGGTAGGAGAGGGTGAATCCCATCGTCAGCCCGAATCCGGGGATGACGCGCCGGTTGATGCGGCGTTCGCGGCGGCGGGGGCGTTCGGGAGAAATCGGGCGGTAGCCGGTATTCCCCGTGGGCGCGGAGGAAGTCATGGGAGAGGATTCGGGAGTGGCGTAGGGGAAAGAAGATGGCTGCGTTAGAAGGATCCCCCCGCCGCCCATGGGGACGGCGGGGGGTGCCAAACCAGGGATGCCAAACGAAAGGGGATCACTTCAGGTAGATCTGGTCGAAGACGCCGCCGTCGGCGAAGAACTTCTCCGTGGCCGGGGTCCAGCCACCGAAGACGTCGTCGATCGTGAAGAGCTTCAGATCGGGGTATTGGGAGGCGTACTTCGCGAGGATGTCGGGATTGCTCGGGCGGAAGAAGTGCTTGCCCGCGAGGTTCTGGCCTTCATCGGAGTAGAGATACTTCAGATAGGCCTCGGCGACCTCCCGCGTCCCTTTCTTGTCGACGTTCTTGTCGACGAGCGAGACGGTGGGTTCGGCGAGAATGCTCAGGCTGGGCACGACGATCTCGAACTTGTCCCCGCCTTCCTTCGTGGCGAGGAGCAGCTCGTTCTCCCAGTTGATGAGGACGTCGCCGATGCCGCGCTCGATGAAGGTGGTCGAGGCCCCGCGGGCGCCGGAATCCAGCACGGGGACGTTCTTGAAGAGCTTCGAGATGTAGTCGGTCGCCTTGGCCTCGTCGCCGCCGTAGGTCTGGAGCGCCCAGCCCCAGGCCGCGAGGAAGTTCCAGCGGGCCACGCCCGAGGTCTTCGGGTTCGGGGTGATGACCTGCACGCCCTCACGGACGAGGTCGTCCCAGTTCTTGATCCCCTTCGGATTGCCCTTGCGGACGAGGAAGGCGAGGGTCGACTGGTAGGGGGCGCTGTTCTTTTCGAGGCGCTTCTGCCAATCTTTCGGGAGAAGGCCGGCTGCGGCGATGGCGTCGACGTCGGCGGCGAGGGCGAGGGTGACGATGTCGGCGTCGAGGCCGTCGATGACGGCGCGCGCCTGCTTGCTCGACCCTCCGTGGGAGGCGTTGATCTTGATGTCCTTGCCTTTCGTCTCCTTCCAGTGCTTCGCGAAGGCGGCGTTGAACTCGGCGTAGAACTCCCGCGTCGGGTCGTAGGAGACGTTGAGAAGCTCCTGGGCTTTGGCGAGGGGTGCCGCAAGGGCGAGGGAGAGCCCGAGAAGGGCGATGGTCTTGATGCTCATAGTGGTTGGGAGGGTGAGGGGAGACGCCCGTTCGAGGGGCGGTGGTTTTCGATGTTTGGTTCGGTGGCGCGGGCTCCGGTTGGGCCGGTCGATCCGCGCTCGGGGAGGATTTCGGGAGCCTTCGCCTCGTGGCGGCAGGCCTTGGGAATGGTGAAACTGATATTCTTTAATCTATATCGTGCAAGTGTAAATTAAGAAAAATGTTTTTTAGCCGGAAAAAGCTTGGTGGCGCATCGGCCCGCAGGGCGCACATTTCCCCGCATGGATTCCGAAATGCTTTTCCTCTGCGCCCTCGTCGTTGTGATCAACGTGGTCTCGACGCTGTCCTATGCCGTCCGCATCGCGGGTGTGCGCACGGGGCGGATCGCCTTCGCGCTCTCCCTCTTCAACCTGCTCGTGCTCTTCTCGCGCAGCTCCAATGCGATTCTCGCTCCTCTCCTTTCCAAGCGGACCGAGGAGGCCATCGTTTCGGCTGCGGCGCCGGACCCCGGTGATTTCCGTATCCTCCTTCTTGCCGCTGCCCTCGGCACCGTCCTGGGCGGGCTGCTCATCCCCACGTTCCAGCGTCTCGTCACCCGGGCCGTACAGCGCTTCGACCAGCGTCCTTCGATGGCGGCACTGCTCCTCACAGCGGCCAATCCCCGGAACTGGTGGCTCGCGGCCCGCGACATCTCGGTGCCGACGCCCCGCAACGCCGCGCTTTTCGGCAGCACCCGTCACCTGCCCTGGTTCGTCTTCCTCCTGAATGTCGGAGGCATCGCGCTGATCACCTGCGGGGTCTTCTCCTCGCTCTATGCCGGCTATCTGGTCCCCGAGCTGCGCCTCACCGCCGGCAATCTCTCGGCATTGGTGAACTTCATCGGCACCATTCTGATGTTCGCCCTCGTCGATCCCCATTTCTCCTACCTCTCCGACAAGGTCGTCTCGGGGGAGGTGGGGCAGGGCTATTTCCGCGCCGTCGTCATCGGCATGACGGGGAGCCGCTTTCTCGGCTGCCTCCTCGCCCAGGTCATCCTCGTGCCGGGAGCCTGGGTGATCGCGAAGGCGGCGGAGTGGATTTGAGGGGAAGTTTGAGGTTCAAGCTTCCAAGTTCCGGACCGACGAGGCGGGGGCGTTTCGCCCTGCCTTGTCCGTTGACTCTCTGAAGGTGGCCTCAGCGCAGGCCGAACTTCTGGAACATGGTCGCGTCGTGGCCGTAGATGTCGCGGTCGAAGCGGACGCGTCGGTCGCCCATGATCGTGCAGGTCCAGTAGTTCAGGTAGACGGACAGCGTCTTGTTGAGGCGCTCGCGCTTGTTGTGGACATTGGGGTCGTCCATGGTCGCCCGGATGTTCTCCGGGTTCCAGCCGGCGTTGTGGCGGAGCAGGAAGTTGGCCAGCTCCACGGGGCGGGCGACGCGCACGCAGCCAGAGCTGAAGTCGCGGTCGGCGCGCTGGAACAGCTCGGGCATGTTCGTGTCGTGGAGGTAGACGGCCGAATCGTTTGGGAAGATGAACTTGATGAGCCCGAGGGAATTCTGCGGCCCGCTTCCCTGGCGCATGTAGAGACTGCCGGCGGCCACTTTGTTCAGATTGTCGACGGTGTTGGGCAGTACGCCGCTGGATCCGTAGGAGGAGATGATCTGGTAGTTGTGGCTGCGCATGTAGCCTTCGGGACCTTCCGGGGCGGATAGCGCGGCGGGGACGAGGGTGCGCCGTGCGATGGAGGTGGGGACGTTCCAAGTGGGGCGGAAATAGACGTCCTGCACCTTGCCATGAAAGACGGGCGTCTCGGTGGTGCCCTTCTTTCCCACCACGACGGGCATGACGGAGATCTCCCGCTTGCCCTCGTAGACCCGCAGCGCGTTCTCCGCGATGTTCACCTCGATGTGCTCGGGATCCTCCCAGGTGCGGGGCATCCAGCGGAGGCGGTCGATGTTGATGATGATCTGGTTGACCCGGTGAGAGGTGTCGGTGTTCAGCTCCTCCAGAGTCGCGGTGCCGATGAAGCCGTCGGGCTCGATCCCATGGCGGAACTGGAAGGACTTGATCGCGTCACCGGTGCGGTTGTCGATGGTGCCTTTCTTGCTCTTGGCTGTGCCTCCGGGCAGATCACCCTCGGCCTGGAGACGGGAGGTCAGCAGGTTGAGTTCGGGGTATTTCGTGCCGGGGCCGGCTGGCTGGGCGGTCGCGGGCAGGTCGCGCCATCCGCCGAGGTTGTTGATCTCACGGTAGCGGGCGAGGGTTTTCACCATTTCGGCATAGCGGGAATCCTGCGGGGGCACTTGCTTCAGCAGGGTGGCGGTGAAGCCCCCCGGCCCTTGGCGGAGGGCTTCGTCGAGAAACTGGTAGGAGCTGTACTGCCGAGGGATCGATGCCCATTTTTGATGGACCGTAGTGGGATCGACGAAGCCGTAGGCGAGCGACTGGATCGCGTAGAGGGCCAGTTGCGTCGTTCCGACCTCGACCTCGGCGCGCTTGTTCGCGTCGGGGCTGGGGTTGCGCCACTGCGCGTCCCATTCGGAGAGGCGGAAGAGCTGGGGGGACAGCCCGTGGGCGTCGAGGGATTGGATGAACTGGGCGAGGGCGCCGAGATACTCGCCGTTCCAGACGGGCTGGTGGTTTCTGGCCGCATACCAGCTCGAGATGCCCTTGCCCGACTTTGACGCCTGTGCCCGGATGGCCCCGCTGATGTCCTGGGCCTCGGCGCTGGCACCGAGGGCGAGAATGGCACCGGAGAGAAGGAGAAGAGATCTTATCGTACGCATGGGTCGAGAATCAATCCAACCAAAGTTTCCCTAGAAATGGAATTGTTCAAACAAACGATGGTTTTTTCGGCAAAGACCGGATGGACATACGCGCGTCCTTCGGACAACATTTCAAGCAATGAGAGCCGATGTGGAGGAACTCTACGCCGAACTGGAGCGCGCCCCCGAGGATTGGTCGGTGCGCCTCCGGCTGATCGAGGCGGCGGTCGCGGAGGAGAATCTGGCGGAGGCGCGCCGCCTCGTGCGCACGTCGCCGGACGACTATCTGCCGGCGGAGCTGCGGGTGCGCATCCATGCCCTGCTCACCGGGGGGGCGAAGGGGGAATGAGGGGGGGGCTGGCCATCGCCGGGATGCTGGCGGCCCTATCCGGGGGCTGCGCTCCGATGCGCGGCACTGAGGCTTGGCCTGGTGCCGTGGCCGGGAGCCGCCTCCTCGCCGAGGTCCGGGAGACGACCCGGAGCGAAGGGCTGGTGGCGGCGAGGCACCGGCTGGTCGAAGGGCTGGCCCGCGAGGACGGCTCCGGCGGTGATCTGGAAAGGCGCGTGATGCGCACCACGGCGGATCCCGGCCTCGTCCTCCCCGATTCCTTTGCGGCGCTTCCATCTTCGCGGCGTGCCCGCATCGCGATCGCCATCGTGCCGGGGACGAAGGCGGCGAATCCAAAGGGCAAGGACCGGACCCGCGAATGCCTGCGCGGTGCGGCCGGGGCCTCCCGGTCGATGGGCTTCGCGACCTGGTTCGTCGAGACCGAGGCCAGGGGCACGGTGGAGGAGAACGCCTCCCTGATCTCCTTGCAGTTGCGCGAGGCCTTCGCGCAGGCCGATACCGTCGTCCTCGTCATGCTTTCGAAAGGGGCGCACGATGTGGTCCGCTATCTGCGCGAGGATGGGGTGGCCCTGCCTGCCGCGCAACGGGAGAAGCTCGTCGTCGTCCTCTCCCTGGCGGGGACGGTGCAGGGATCGGTGGTCGCCGACTGGATGGCGCACTCGCCCCGCCCGTTCGCCTCGGCGACGCGGCATTGGCTGCGGCTTTCGGGACAGGAGCCGGCCCTCTCCATGCTGGAGTCGGTGGCGCGTTCGCCATGGGAGGACGGGGCTGCCGAACGGATCTCCCGGCGCTTTCCGAACCTCACCTGGATCAGCATCGCGATGGTGCCGGACGGTGCCGACGGCCGCATCGCCGACCGGCTCTGGGCACCGGTGGTGAGGCGGCGCATCGAGCGGACGGCGCCCTACTACAGCCCTGCGGATGGGCTTGTCGAGTCGGCGGCCTCCGTTCTGCCCGATGCCGTCGATGTGCCGGAGTGGATCGTGACCGGCTTCGGATCCCATGCCATGCCGAACGGCTCCTACCGGAACGGCGGTCGCATCGCTCCGCGCACGACGAAGCCAGGAAGGGAGAAGCTCCGACCCGAAAGCGGGGCCGAGATTATGGATGCCTACCTCCGGGCCTTGCCATCGTCGTTGCTACGGTGATGGATTCACCTCTTACTCATACTCTTACCTCCTTACTCTTACTCCCTTGAATGTCGGGGAGGAGTAAGAGTATGAGTAAGGAGATAAGAGTAAGACCACTCACTTCGCCACAGCCTTTTTCGTCGCCGCCTTCTTTGCGGGGGCCTTCCCGGCGTTTTCCCGCGGCGGGAAATCCCAGGCGAGCATGCGCTTGCCCTTCGTGTTGCAGACGAGGGCGGCGGAGAAGGGGCGGCCTTTCTTGCTGATCCACTGGTCGATCACGTCGGTCTTGCCTTCGGTGAAGTATTTCACGGCCTGCTCGCGCGGGATCTGGTATTTGCACATCTCCTTGGAGAGCCGCGCCTTGCAGCCGTCGCCGGAGACGCGCCGGTCGCAGATGTAGCTGCCCGGCGTCTCGTAGATGTCGCCCTTTTCGCAAGCGGGGCATTTGCAGAGCTTGTTCTCCGGCAGGATGGACTCGGCCTCGGCTTCCTCCTCGGCGGTCTTCTCGAAGACGAAGGCGGCCTTGAACCCGGCCTTCTTGTCCTCCTGCAGCTCGATGGCGGCGTCGAAGGGCATCCGGAAGCGGTTTACGAAGCCGGTGAGGGGGCCGACCAGCTTCTTGGTGAGGAGGGTTTTCGCCTCGTCTTCGGAAAGGGGGCGGCTCGCGACGACCTTGGCGAGGGTGAACTTGCAGCCGGGCTGCTTGCATTTGTAGCGGCCGTCGTCCTGTCCCAGCGAGGGCGCTCCGCAGACGGGGCAGGGGACGGGGAACTCGGGCCATTCGCGCTCGACAGCGGTCCGGGCGTAGTCCTTCGCGGTCTCGACCACGGTGCCGGTCAGCTTGCGGATCTCGCGCATGAAGGTCGTGCGGTCGAGCTGGCCCTGCTCCATCTGCTTCAGCTTGTATTCCCATTCGCCGGTCATTTCCGGCGAGGTGAGAATGCCGATCTTCATGTTGTGGAGCTGCTCGATGAGCCTCATGCCGCGGGTGGTGACGAAGAGGTCGCGTCCGTCCCGGGTGATGTATTTGTCGAGAATGAGTCCCTCGATGGTGGTGGCGCGGGTCGCGGGCGTGCCGAGGCCGCGCTCGGACATGGCATCGCGGAGGTCCTCGTCGTCGACGCGCTTGCCCGCCGTCTCCATCGCGGAGAGGAGGGTGCTTTCGTTGTAGCGGGCGGGGGGACGGGTCGCCTTCTCGAGGATGTCGATGCGCTTCAGGTCGGCGGATTCGCCGGGCTGCAGGGGCACGATCTGGCGCTCGCCGCGCTTGGCCTCGTCCTCCTCGTCGTCGGGACCGTTGTCGGCGGGGGCGGAGGCTTCGGCGGTCTTTCCGTAGACGGCGAGCCAGCCGGGCACGACGAGGATTTTGCCCTCGGTTTTGAACTGGTCCTCGCCGATCGTGGAGATGCGGGTGGTGGCCTCGAACTCGGCCTGCGGGTAAAAGGCGGCGATGAAGCGCCTCGCCACCATGTCGTAGAGCTTCTGCTCGGCCTCGTCGAGGCTCGAGGGGATCTGGCCGGTGGGGATGATGGCGAAGTGGTCGCTGACCTTCGCTCCGTTGAAGATGCGGCGGTTGCTCCCCTGGACGAGGCGGTCCTGCAGGGCCTTGGCGGCGTGGCCGGGGAGGTCGGTGACGCTGCGCCCGGAGGCGGCCGCGATTTTCTCCAGCGTGGCGGTGGAGGTGCCGACGTAGTCGTCGGGCAGGTAGCGCGAGTCGGTCCGCGGGTAGGTGAGGGCCTTGTGCTTCTCGTAGAGGGCCTGGGCGAGCTGGAGGGTGCGGCGGGCGGAGAAGCCGAAGCGTCCGTTCGCCTCGCGCTGGAGGCTGGTCAGGTCGTAGAGCTGGGGCGCGATCTGCTTGAGCGGCTTCTTCTTCTCCTCGACCGAGGCGCGTTTCCCTTCGCAGCGCGTCACGATGGCCTCGGCGAGGGCGCGGTCCCAGAGCCGCTCGGCGCGGGCGTGGGGCTTGTCCTCGCTCTTCTTGAAGGCCGGATCGAACCAGCGGCCCGCGTAGAGGCCCGCGGCGACGGAGAAGTTGCCGACGACCTCGAAATAGTCCTCGCTGACGAAGTCGCCGATCTCCTGCTCGCGCTCGGCGAGGAGGGCGAGGGTCGGCGTCTGGACGCGGCCCACGGGGGTCTTGTTGAAGCCCCCGAACTTGCTGTTGAAGGCGGTCATGGCCCGGGTCGAGTTGATCCCGACGAGCCAGTCGGATTCGGAGCGGCAGTAGGCGGCGTCGGCGAGCGGGCGCATCTCCTCGTCGCTGCGGAGCGCGGCGAAGGCCTCGCGGATGGAGCCGTCGGTCATCGACTGCATCCAGAGGCGGCGCACGGGCTTGGAGACGCCGCAGAACTGAACGATGTAGCGGAAGATCAGCTCGCCCTCGCGCCCGGCGTCGCAGGCGTTGATGAGCTCGGTCACATCCTTGCGCTTCATCAGCTTCTTCAGCACGGCGAGGCGCGGCTTGCCGCCCTTCTGATCGCTGGGCTCGAGGGCGAACTCCTCCGGCATGACGGGCAGGCAGTCGAAGTTCCACGGCAGGTTCTTCCCGTCGGCGGTCGTGGGCAGGGCCTGCTGGACGAGGTGGCCGATGGCCGAGGAGATCACGTAGCGCTCGTTCTCGTAGTATTCGTCGTGCTTCTCGAAGCGCCCGATGGACGGATCCTTGCCGAGGACGCGGGCGAGGTCGTTGGCGACGCTGGGCTTTTCGGCGATGATGAGGGACTTCGACATGGGAGATGGCGGAAAGGGGCGGGAGACATGGAGTGCCCCGGTTTCTTGGAAAGGTCAACCCGCTTTCGAGAAGGTTTTTCCCGGACGCTGGCGGACGAGGTGCTTCATTTCGAGCTGGAGAAGGACGGCGGAGACGAGTCCGGATGGCATGGCGGTGGCCTCGGCGAGGGTATCGATGGTGGCGTCTCCGGGGGCAAGGGCGGCGAGGAGACGGCGCTCCGGATCGCTCAGCTCGATGTGGCGGGACGGGGCAGGGGAGGGGGATGCGCCGTCGGCTCCGGGCGGCGGCACCGGGGCGAAGTCGAGGGGCAGGGCGTTGAGCCCGAGGCCGAGCTCGTCGACGATGTCCTCGACCGAGCAGACCAGCTTCGCGCCTTGCTGGATGAGGCGGTGGCAGCCTTCGGAGGTGGGGCGGTCGATGGGACCGGGCACGGCGAAGACGGCGCGCCCTTGCTCCAGCGCATTGTTCGCGGTGATCAGCGCGCCGCTCCAGGCCGGGGCCTCGACCACGAGCAGGCCGCGCGACAGGCCGGAGACGATGCGGTTGCGCAGGGGAAAGGATTGCTTGTCGGGAACGTAGAGGACGGGGAACTCGGAGATCACCGCTCCGCTTTCCGCGATGCGGTCGGCGAGGGCCTGGTTCTCCGGGGGATAGACGTTTCCGATGCCCGATCCGAGGACGGCGAGGGTGCGCCCGTCGGCCGCCAGCGCCGCCTCGTGCGCGGCCGTGTCGATCCCGCGGGCGAGGCCGCTGACGATGGTGAAGCCCGCCTTGGCGAGCTGGAAGGAGAGCCTCTTGGCCTGGTCCCGGCCATAGTGCGTCGTCCGCCGCGAGCCGACGACTCCGACGGAGGCGGCGTCGGCTGGAGCGAGGCGGCCTTTCATATAGAGGAGAAAGGGCGGATCGTGGATGTGCCGGAGCGCCTCGGGATAGTCGGGATCGTCGAGGGTGAGGAGGACGATGCCGTGGTCGGCGATGCGGCGTTTTTCTTCGGCGAGGTCGATGCGGTTCTCCCAGTCGGCGAGTTGGGCCGCCATTTCCTCCCCGATGCCGGGCACGGTGCGGAGTTCGCGGGGTGGGGCGGAGAGGATGGTCTGGGGCGAGCCGAGATGCTCCAGCAGCCGCCTCACCCGGATCGGCCCGATGTTCGGGAGGAGGTTGAGGGCGAGGTAGGCGTCGGTGGCGGACAGCATCTTTTCTGGATAGGACAAATCATTTGAACAGTCAAGTGGAGTTTTTTCCCACCTCTTACTCGTTACTCCTTACTCTTACCTCTTACTCCCCGCCAAACGGAGTAAGAGTAAGGAGTAACGAGTAAGAGTAGGAGACAGAGCAGGGGAAATTCCGTTCGCGTGGCCGGATACCCCCGCCTATGGTCGGGATTTCGACATGGGGAAACACTGGACTCTCGAATCGGCGGCGCAGGAGCGGGCGCCGGGATTGCACCCCTTTGCGGGGGCGAGGCTGCGCGTCTTCTTGCGCCATGCCCTCCTTACCCCGAATCTCGACCTGCGCACCCGCTACCAGCGCTTCATCGGCTGGGTCGCGCAGACCGTCCGCTTTCCCTTCGCGACGATGGAGGCACTGCGGCACAATGCCGCGATCCGCCGCCACCACCTCTCCGCGCCGCCCATCTTCCTGATCGGACACTGGCGCAGCGGCACGACCCATCTCCACAACCTGATGAGCCGCGATCCGCAGTTCGGCTACCTCAAGTTCTCCGAGACGGCGATGCCGCTCGACATGCTGGGTCCCCTGCTGCCCTTCGCGCGGAGCCGCATCGAGAAGGCCCTGCCCGAGACGCGCGGCTTCGACAAGGTGAAGCTCGCCCTCGACGAACCGCAGGAGGAGGAGATGGCCCTCGGCAACCTCCAGCCCCACGGCTACTACGGCGTCTACCATTTCCCCTCCGACATGGCGGAGCAGCGCGACCGCTCGATGTTCTTCGAGGGGCTCTCGCGGGCCGAGGTGGAGCGCTTCCGCCGCAGCTACGACTTCCTCGTTCGCAAGGTCGGCTACGTGAAGAAGGGGCAGCGGCTGCTCTTCAAGAACCCACCCTCGACGACGCGGATGGAGATGATCCTCGACCTCTTCCCCGACGCGAAGTTCATCCACATCGTGCGCAATCCCTGGCCGGTCTTCAGCTCGACCTGCGGAAAGTTCCCCCGTCTCTACAACGCCTTTGCCTGGCAGCCCTTCCAGGATGTCGACATTCCGGGCTTCGTGCTCGATACCTACGAGAAGGTGATGCGCCGCTACCTCGAGGACCGCGCCCGGCTGAACCTGCCCGCGCACCAGCTCGCCGAGACCAGCTACGAGAAGGTCGCCGCCGATCCCGTCGGCGAGATCGGGCGGCTCTACGAGCAGCTCGGCATCGCCTGGAACGAGGAGAACCGCGGGGCGATCGCGGCCTACGCCGCCTCCCTGAGCGACTACAACCCGAACGTCCACCGCATCCCCTCCGAACACGCCGAGGCCGTCCGCCAGCGCTGGCGCTTCGCCTTCGAGGCGTGGGGCTACGA
>CAYSZN010000039.1:0-4526 GCA_964435425.1 uncultured Akkermansia sp.
GCCGTGGGCGGCACGGCGCTGGTGGATGCCTCGGGCGGAACGGGCGGCGGAAATATTCAGATCGGCGGCGGTTTCCAGGGGCGCGACGCGACGGTCCGGAATGCGGAGAGGCTGGTGATCGACGACGGGGCGGTGCTGCGTTCGGACGCCCTGGCCAGCGGTCGCGGCGGCAATGTGATCTTGTGGTCGGACGGAGACACGGCGTTCTCCGGGACGGTTTCGGCTCGCGGCGTGTCGCAGGGCGGTTTCGCGGAGATTTCCGGGAAGCAGAACCTTGGTTTCGACGGCCTCGTCGATCTCAATGCAACTCATGGTCCGGCGGGCACCCTGCTGCTCGATCCGACGAACGTGACCATCGGCAGCGGAGCTGCCACTGCTTCGTATATCAATAACATCGCCCTCTCGAACACCCTTGATTCGGGGGCCAATGTCATCATCGCCACCAATTTCGGCGGAGCTGGACCGCGCGGCGACATCACGATCCAGGCGGGCACGGCGGGTTCGCTGGGAGCGAACAACGGTGGGATCGAGTGGTACCAGGACAGCGCCGGCACCCCTGGCGGCACCCTCACCCTCCTCGCGGTGGGCAACATCCTCTTCGCCAACGATGTCCGCACCGCCGGCTCGGGCGGCATCAACATCGTCGCCGGCTGGGATGGGACGACCGGCATCCTCGATCCCCTTAGCGGGGCGGCCCAGACGGTTCCCGGTGGTTTCAACATGGACGCGGTGCTCGCGACCATCAACGACGGCATCGCCAACAACGACGCCGCCGGCCTGAACGGCGGCTCGGTCTACATCGGGGGATACAACATCGACGGGGGCGTCACCTTGACCACCATCACCGAGGGCATCGAGGTCGGCAGCCGCTATGGCGCGACCCGCGTCGCCGCGCACGACCTGCTGATGCAGGGATCCAACGGGAACTACCGCTGGGCGCAGCTTGGATTCCGGGACTCCGGGGCCGAGTTCAATCTCAATGGAACCGTCGCCATCACCACCCAGAACGGCGAGCGCAACGAATGGTGGGGCAGCAACGGGGCGGCGAACGGCTCGGGCGGAGCCACGCAGTTCGGCAACATTCTGAACAAGGACTACATCGCGCTGCTTGGCGGCACGGTTCACAACGGCGGGGCCTTCCGCGGTGCGGGCTACGGGGCCACCGGCGCCATCGAGGTGAATGTTAGCGGTCGTGTCGATGTGCGCGGCGGGGACGGCACCGGTGCCGCCGCCCAGATCGGCCACGGCGGCCTCTCGGCGGAGGGGCTGGAGCCGAACCGCAACGCCGGCGGCTTGCCGAACGGCGCGGTCACCACGCGCGACGGGGCGGTCATCGACGTGGGGACCGCCAACCGCGCCTTCTTCGGGGCCACCTGGCGGACCAACTATGCGGGGAACGACGCCCGCATCGACGCCCCCATCACGATCAAGGCAGGCGAGGACATTCTCGCCATGGCTTCCGCCACCTTCGTGACCACGGCGGGGTACACCGACCTGACCAATGGCCAAGGCAGCGGGAACCGCTACGTCAAGATCGGCCACGGCGGCCTCGACAACTTCGGCAGCTACCATGGCGACATCTCCGTCATCGCCCTCGGGGCGACCACCACTGCGGACAACCGCGGCCTCGCCGGGGCCGGCATCCAGCTTCGAGGCGGCATGGGCAGCCTCAACCTCGCCCAGATCGGCCACGGCGGCTTCCACGAGGGCAATGCCCGCACCGTCTGGGACCAGACCAGCAGCGGGGACATCACCGTGCGGGCGGAGACCGGCGCGGTCCGGGTGCTGGGCTTCAACCTCCTGCCGAGGACGGGCAATGTGAACACGGGTGCCTACGTCGGCGTGGACACGGCGCTCCCCGCCGGCAGCGCCAACGACGCCGAATACGAGTTCAGCAATGTCCAGATCGGCCACGGCGGATGGCACCGGGACCGCGCGGCGTCGGCCGGCAGCTTCTCCGCCCCTGGCGGAGTCGCGATGGCCAACCGCGTGCCCGACCAGTCGATGAGCGGCGAGATCAAGGTCTACGCCGGCGGCACCGTGCAGGTGCGTGACAACATGGGATACGATGCGGCGGGCAACTGGATCCCCGACGCCGGTCCTGGGATCGACCCTATCCTCGTTTCGGGCGGCATCCTGCGCGATGTGGGGATCGAGGTCCGGGCGGGGAATGGCACATGGGCCTATGGCCAGATCGGCCACGGCGGGGTGAACACGAACAGCAATACCACCGGCACCATCTGGGGCGACGTCACGGTGGAGGCGGCGGCAGGTACTTTGCTCTTCGTCGGCGGTGAGGAAAAGCGCTCCCAGAGGACTTGGGGCGTCGCGGGGAACTACGTACAGGTCGGCCACGGCGGTTACGATACGGATGCGATGACCGGCGGCTTCTCCGGCAAAATCACGGTGTTGGCGGGCCAGGGAGGGCTGAACGCTCTCGGGCAGACGAGGACGCCGATCGACGGGGACATCATCTTCCGCACAGGCCGCATGGGCGAGAGCTGGGCCCAGGTCGGCCACGGGGGGCGCAGCTCCAACGGCAACATCGTCGGCATCTCCGATATCGTGGTGACCGCGCGGGACGGCATCGAGTTCACCGGGCGGATCTCGGGGCCGAGCGATGCCTGGCTCTCGCCCGACTACGTCACCAACAATGTCAATGCGGTCAATACCGGCACTGGAGCCATCACTTCGCAGAACAACTACACCGGCCAGAACGGGGTCGCCGTCGATGCGGACACCCGGCCCCAGTCGAACACTTCGGGGAATAGCTGGAACATCGACATCAAGCACGCCCAGATCGGGCATGGCGGCTACGACTTCCTCGTCGACAACCAGCCGTCGCAGAACTTCACCGACGGCGACACCATCGCCGTCAACGCCCAAGGGGGCGGCATCCGCTTCACCGCCAGCAATGCCGACTACGACTATATCATGATCGGCATGGGCGGGATCGACTTCGGCAACCAGCGCAATATCAAGGACGCCACGATCACCGTGACGGCCGCCGGCGACATCTGGTTCGACGCGCGCAACGCCGGCTCGATGGAGCACAACCGGGTTCCCATCGGCAACGGGAGCGATGGTCTCGGGGCCACGCCACATTCTCGGGGCCAAAGGGCCTTCGCTATGATCGGCAACGGGGGCTACGACGTGGACGGTGATTTCACCGGCGACGTGACGGTGACGACGACCAGCGGCGGGAATCTCTACATGTTTGGCCCGATGGCCAAGGAGATCAGGACGGTCAACGGCTTCGTCGGCGGGACGGTCGAGGGGCCGGTCCAGATGACAGGAGCAACCGGAAACATCGGCTCCGTCGTGGGCAGGCCCCACCTCCTCACCTCCCTGCAGGAGGCGACGATGAAGCAGCGCTCCTTCACGCTCTACCACGGCAACGACGGAGCCTCCCCGACGAATTTCCGGGGGGACATCAAGCGCGGCTCCTTCGGCATCGACCTCTACGACGACAACGACGCCTCCGCCCAATGGGACGTGGTGGACAGCACCAGCCTCGCCCACCCCGATCCGAACAAGGGCTATCTCGTGGTGAACCAGGATGCCCTCGCCGGATCGAACGGCACCCTCGCCGTCGGCGCCATCGTCGGGGAGATCGACTACACCACCGGTGTGGTGACGATGTGGGAGCGCGTCGAGTCCCGCGACGACATCATCAACCGCAACGTGTTCTACACCTATCTCATGGGGGGCGCCGATAACGTCATCGCCGGCGAGCGCACGCCCGAGTCGGATTCGGCGACGCGCGCCAGCCAGGCCTACCTCGGGCACGGTGGCCTCGTCCCCGGCACGGTCTCCATCGTCATCGACCCCGAAAACGTCGGCAACGGTCGCCAGGTGATCTCCGACTGGTTCGGCAACGGGGTGCTCTACAACGAGCGCCATCTCCGGGTCGGCTCGGTCGACTACAACTCGGGTCGGGTCATCATCGAAGGGATCAACACCGCCACTGGCGACGGCAACGCCGACGGCGGCTGGGACCTCGGTACCGCGCTGGAGCAGCGTGCGCCCCTCAACGACCGCTCCAACCCCGATGCCGTCATCGCCAACTACCAGTACACCGAGGGCAACCCCGACGGGGCCTTTGTTCAGATCGGGAACGGGGGAGTCAGCGCCGCTCTCGGCGGGATCTACAGTGCGGGCCACTCGGGCGAGATCGTCGTCAACGTCGCCGGCGATGTCCGCCTGCATGGCGGTGCCTACAGCCTCGCCTCCGCCCAGATTGGGCACGGCGGCCGCGACAGCCAGGGCTGGCACGGCTACCAGACCGACCAAGGAATTGCCAACCGCGCCAATCCCAACTTCGCCGCCATCGACGCGAACAGGAAGGGCAACATCACCGTGACCGCCGGCGGCATCGTCGAGATGCTCGCCGGGCGGGCCGTTAGTTACTGGGACCACGCGCAGTATGCCCAGATCGGCCACGGCGGCTACAATGCGGATGGGAACCACCAAGGCCACATCCGCGTCACCGCCGGCATCGGCGAGATCAGCACCGCGCCCGGCAT
>CAYSZN010000039.1:4626-12255 GCA_964435425.1 uncultured Akkermansia sp.
TCGGCCATGCCGGGGACATCACGGTGAACAGCACCGGCGGCAGCATCGTCTTCCAAGCCGGTGACGAGGGCAAGGCCGCTCCCGGCGGGGGCATCCTCGGCGAGGGCTTCGGCATCCTCCACTCCACCCAGCTCGGCCATGGTGGCTACGCCGCCAGCGGCGACCACCACGGCAACATCACCGTCACGGCCAGGGACGACATCCAGTTCTTCGGCGGCTCCCGCACCCGCGACGACTCCACCGACAAGCGCAACTACGGCATCCTCGGCCATGGCGGCGACGACGCCGACGGCTACCACGGTGCCCGCGACGCCAACGACGATCCGCTCGACACCATCCGCGTCACGGCGACCAACGGGAACATCGAGTTCGTCGCCGGAGCAGGGCGCCGCAACTGGGTCCAGCTCGGCAACGGCGGCATGCTCAGCAACGGCGACCACGTCGCCAATATCGTCGTCAATGCCGGCGGCGGCATCCACTTCATCGGCGGCCATGGCCCGGATGCCGACTTCATCCAGGATTCCTCCCGCACCCTCGACATCGCCTCCTGGGCGGCGGGGACGGCCGGGGGCGGCTGGACCGCGTTGCGCTACCGCGACATCCGCTTCTGGAACACCAACGTGGCGGCCGCAGGCCTCAACTTCACCCTCACGGTGGACGGAAACAACTACATCGCGAGGAGGCAGGACGTGCAGGAGGGGAACAACGCGAGTTCCTTCACCACGGCCAACATCGTCTCGCAGAACAACGTCGATTTCGGGGGCGGCAACACCATCGCCGCCGGCGAGGTCGTGGGCGAGATCAACCTGCGCACCGGCCATGTCCGCTTCTTCCGGGATCTCGACCCGAACGCGACGGGCGTCGTCACGGCTTCCTACGCCGTGACCACCGCCACCACGGTCAACGTCTCGACGGCGACCGAGAACTCCACCACCAACCCCATGCTCGCCCAGGCGGTGCGGGGGACGACGAATGTCGCGCCCGCCCTCTCGGCCACCTTCAACAACACCCGCGGCGGCATCACCAACGTCGCCGAGGCGGGGGGCAGCCCCTTCAACGACGGCATCGGCATCGCGGCAGGCAGCTTCCGTCTCGAGGTTCCCGGCGGCGGGGCGGTGATCGAGGACGACGGCATCGGCAACCTCCGTGTGGTCTCGGTGGGGGACAGCGGCCTCGCCGTCGGCGACTCGGTCGGCACCATCAACTACCTCTCCGGCGGGATTTCGTTGACGCAGGCGATCAATCCCGACGCCCGCAACGGGGTGAGGGCCTACTACAGCGCGGACCGCCCCATCGGCTCCGACCTCTCCTACGCCCAGCTCGGCAACGGCGGAGCCGGCACGCGGCACACTCCGTCAGGTGGCAACGAGAACCAGGACAAGAGCAACGTCGGCGACATCACCATGACCGCAGGTGGCGACATCCGCTTCCACGCCGGCAACGGGTCCGACGCCTACACCCAGCTCGGGCACGGGGGCAGCTACTACGTCGACGGCAACAACCCGGCCCGGGGCGCCAATTCCGGGAACATCACCGTCACGGCGGGCGGGGCGCTCGAGTTCCTCGGTGGCCTCGGTGCCGACGAAACCGACATACGCGCCTATGCCATGCTCGGCCACGGCGGCTTCGACGCCGACGGCAACCACTTCGGCAACATCACCGTGACCAGCGGCATCGGCATGGCCAGCTCGCGGCCCGGCTATGCCCACATGGGCGATCTGGCGGCACCGGTCGGCGTGCTCTTCAAGGCGGGAGACCGGGCGGACAACTTCGTCCTGCTCGGCCACGGCGGTCGTGATTCGAAGACGGGCACAGCCGACACCCCCTACGGATTGAACGGCACCATCGCGGTCGCGACGGACGGCTCCCTCTCCTTCGTCGCGGGCACTGGTCGGCTGGATCCCGACGGCGACGTCACTCCGAACGAGGACTTCCGTCTCTTCGCCCAGCTCGGCCACGGCGGCTACAACTCGGATGCGGCGAATTCGGACGAGATAACCAAGTTCTTCACCGCACCCTACGGTACGAGGGGGGGCGTCGCCGGCACGGCGGGCGCGGGCGACGGGCATTGGGGGCATTTCGGCGACATCACCGTCACGGCGGGTGGCGACGTCGACTTGCTCGGCGGCGACACCAACCGGACCGACCCCGCCCTGGCATCGTTTGGCGAAGGTGCGGGCGGGTATAGCTGGGTCCAGTTCGGCCACGGTGGCTATGCGACGAACGGCAACCACTACGGCAACATCACGGTCCGGGCCGGCGTCGGGGCGGATGGGGCCATTACGAATCCTGATGCCGACATCCGCATCGAGGGCGGCAGCCAGAGTACCAACGAGTGGTCCGACACCCGCAGCTACGCGCAGATCGGCCACGGCGGATACGTCGCGTCCGCCAAGGAGCTGGGCCGCGCCGGCGAGATCCTCACCGTGAAGGCGGGCCGGGACGTGATTCTCCAAGGCGGGACGTCCGTCGGCAGCTATGCGCAGATCGGCCACGGGGGGACGATGTCGAACCGCAACACCGCCAGCCTCACCGCCCCGAGGGGCTTCGACGTCATGCGCGGCGAGGTCAAGGTCACCGCTGGACGGGATGTGCGTCTGACCGGCGCCACCTATGCGAACAACCCCTCGATCGGGGAGGGCATCCCGCACAGCTACATCATGACTTCCCTGACGGACGCCGCCAGCATCGACCGGGCCGCCAATCTGGGGGCGGGCGGCACGATGACGCTCCGCTACAGCCGGATTCTCCACGGCTCGATCCAGTTCGACATCCGCAGGGACGACGGCACTTTGGTCGGTCAACTGGCCCAGAATGGGAACGACATTGTCGTGGCCGCCGATTTCTCCGAGGACATGAACGGCGATGGCGTCATCGACCCCTCGGAAATCTTCACCGCCGGAGACGTGGTGGGGGTCTACAATCCCGTTGCCATCCCCGCCAATCCCCCCGCCCCCGCCGTCGCCGCCAACACGATCACCTTCACCAGGGACGTCAATCCCGGTGCCGACGATGGCGTGGCCAACTTGATCATCTTCTTCGAGCATATGAGCATCAGCCGCTCCTACGCCCAGATCGGCCACGGTGGCTACGACGCGGAATACTATCCCGACGCGAATACCATCGCGAGAGACACGGCCCAGAGGACCTACGATGACATCGAGGTCGGTGCTGGCGGCGACGTCGTTCTTAGGGGGGGCACGGACACTGCGAACTACGCCCAGATCGGCCACGGTGGCTACGCCACGGACGGCGTCAAGGGCGGCGAGATCCGGATCGGAACCGCCGCCAACCGTATCGGCGGGGCGGTGATCATGGAGGGCGGGCACGGAGGGATCTTCGAGGGAACCGACACCTACGTCCAGATCGGCCACGGCGGGCGCTCCTCGCGGGGTACCTCCATCGGCGATGTCAGCGTCTACGCCACCACCGCCCTTGACTCGGCCTACGCGGGGACCGGCGTGCATGTGCAGGCGGGTTCGCGCCAGGATGCCTACGCCATGATCGGCCACGGCGGCACCAGCGCGAGAACGGGCACGGACAACAACGCCGCCGGCATGCAGGGGAACTCCGGCGACATCGTCGTCGATGCCGTCGGCGACATCAACGTCGTCGCCGGGGTGCTCGATCGCGGCGGTTCGACCATCGGCCAGATGAACGAGGATGGCAGGCTCTTCGCCCAGATCGGCCACGGCGGCTACGACGCCGACGTGTCCTTGAACGGAACCGTCGACTACAACGACCAAGGCCACAATGGCGATGTCACCGTGATCAGCCGGCTGGGCAGCGTCAATGTGCTGGGCGGCGACCACCTCCGCGACTTCCTCCCCAGCTTCGCCCCCGTGACCGGGGCCTTCAACGACTTCCCGGGCCGCACGGCGACTTCCGGGATTGCCGGCGGGCGCTTCCACTACGCCATGATCGGCCACGGCGGCTTCGATACACGGGGCAACCACTACGGCAACATCGACGTGCGCGCCGGATTCAACGACGCCACCGTCCCTGTCCAGACGGGGACCGCCGCCAACAGCCATGTCCGCGTCCAGGGCGGGATCAACTTGGCTGACGATGCCAGCGGCATCTCCTTTGCCATGATCGGGCATGGTGGCCGGGACAGCGCGGGCCACATGGGCCGCGACGGAGAGGTGGTCTCGGTGAGGGCCGCCGGTGACGTGCAGGTGCATGGCGGTGCCGGGGTGGGCAACTTCGCCCAGATCGGCAACGGAGGCTACACCACCCGCGGCGACCACAAGGGCGACACCCGGGTCCACGCCGGACGGGATCTGTCGATGCGCGGCGGGGAATGGTCCCTCGCCGGGAACGATGGCTACGACGCTTCGCTCAATGGCCGGGGCCTCTACAGCCAGTTTGTCTACACATCCCTCGCCGACGCCAACCAGCTCAACCACAATTTCGACCGCGCTGGCCTGCTGCAGAGCGTCTCTGGCGGCAACCCGTCGGGGCGGGTGAACTTCGCCAACCATAGCAAGCTGGTTCCCGGCACCCTCGCCTTCGACATCTACAGCGATGCGGGGGTGTACGTCGGCACGGTCAAGGATGATGGCAGCGCCATCCTGCGTGTGGTGGCCGATTTCACCGGGTTGGTGGGCGGCGTCCAGCTCGTCGCCGGGCAGGAGGTGGGCTTCGTCAACTACACGGCCAACTGGGCGGAGTTCACCACCCGGGTCAACCCCGGAGCGCCCGGTGCCGGCAGCACGCCTGGCGGGGTGGCGGTGGTCGGCGGTGCCGATGGCGCCATCAACTTGGTGGTCAAGTTCGAGCACGTCAACACGAACCAAGCCTACGCCCAGATCGGCCTCGGTGGCTATGATTCCGACAACGGCAACTACACCACCCTCGGCAACGTGGGGAACATCGACATCCACACCGGCGGGGACGTCCTGCTCCGGGGCGGCGGCGGTGCCAACACCTACGCCCAGATCGGCCACGGCGGCCACGCGAATTCCGGTCGCGACATTGGCGACATCTATATCGGCACGGCGGCGAACCGCATCGGCGGCGGTCTCGTCCTCCTTGGCGGGCGTGGTGAGCACTACGATTCCAGTGACGCCTACGTCCAGATCGGCCACGGCGGGCGCTCCGCCACAGGGGTGAAGGACGGCGACATCTTCATCTACGCCACCACCGCCAGCGTGGCGGGCTACGAGGACGCCGGCCTCCACATGCAGGCCGGATCGCGCGAGAACAACTACGCGCTGGTTGGCCACGGCGGCACCGAGGCCCGCTCCGGTATGGGCAACGATGTCGCGGGGGCGGAGGGCAACCGTGGCAACATCACCGTCGATGTCGTCGGCGATGTCAACCTCGTGGCCGGGGTGCTCGACCGGGGTGGTTCCACCCAGGCCCAGTCTGTGAGCGACGGCAATCTCTACGCCCAGATCGGCCACGGCGGCTACAACGCCGACGTCGCGGCGAACGACGCGCCTGCCAATATCTGGACCGGTGGTCTCACGACCGGCCATCGGGGAAACATTGTCGTGATCAGCCGCGAGGGCAGCGTCAACGTGCTCGCGGGCGACCACCTCCGCGATTTCCTCCCGAGCTTCGCCCCGGTGGCCAGTCCCTACTACAGCTTGTTCAACGACAACTTCGCCACCCGCATGGACTCCATCGCCGGTGGCCGCCACCACTACGCCATGATCGGCCACGGCGGGATGTACGTCTATGGCAACCACTGGGGCGACATCGACGTGAGGGCCGGCTTCAACGACGCCGCTGTCCAGACCGGGACCGCCGCCGACAGCTTCGTCCGGGTGCGGGGCGGACTCTCCCTCGCCGACCAGGACGACAGCCAGCAGTTCGCCCAGATCGGCCACGGCGGACGCAGCGGCGTCGGCAACCAAGGGCAGGACAGCGACCTGACCTCGGTGATGGCCGCAGGCGACGTCGAAGTCCACGCTGGCAAGGGGACGGACAGCAACGCCCAGATCGGCAACGGGGGTACGAATGCGCGCGGCGACCACAAGGGCGACATCCAGGTCTTCGCCGGTGGCAGCGTCTCGGTTCTCGGTCCCCAGTTCTCCCGCACGCAAGCTTTGGGCGACGGGATCTACTCGCGCTACTATCACGTCAGCACCACAAACACCAACGAACTCAACCAGAATCTCGACCGCGCCGGTCTGCTGCAGTCCGTAGCGAATAACTTCGGCGGCGTCACCGCCACTGGCCTCGCCGCCGGTCTCGTCAACTTCCGGGCGGTCAATGGCGTCATCCCCGGCTCCGTCCGGCTCGAGATCTTCAACGACGCCGGACTACGCATCGGCACCATCGCGGACGACGGCACCGGCGCTCTGCGGGTCGTGGCCGACTTCACCGAACTGGTGGGCGGCGTACCGCTTGCAGCAGGCCAGCAGGTGGGCACGGTCAACTACGCCGCCAACCAGATCCAGTTCACGACGCGGGTCAATCCCGGGGCGGAAGGCGGGGCGGCCAACGTGGTCGTCAACCTCGAGCACGTTCGCACGGATCGCGCCTACGCGCAGATCGGCCATGGCGGCTACGACGCCGACAACCCGAACAACGATCCTGCGATGGGCAATAGCGGAAATGTGCGAGTCACCGCCCTGAACGGGGACATCGTGGCGCGTTCGGGCGAGTCCACCGCGACCATCGCCCAGATCGGCCACGGCGGCTACGATACCAAGGGTGGCCACAGCGGAGATGTCATCCTGCGGGCAGGCCGGGATGTCGATTTCACCGCCCGGGGTCAGGCCAACTACGCCTATGTGCAGATCGGCCACGGCGGATACGAGGCCGACGGCAACCACAGCGGCGCGGTGATCGTCAGCGCGGGCAGCGGAGCGCTGGGCACCATCCTCGGCACGGGCCGCTTCGACGACCTTGGCGACTTCGACCGCGACGGCAACCCCGATGATATCCAGTTCGCCCCGGTGGCGGCAGGCCAGGGCGCGGTTTCTCTCACCGGCGGCGCTTTCCATGGAGCCTCCGTCCAGATCGGCCACGGCGGCTATGCCTCCGGCAACACCCTTGGCAACGCCAGCACCATGGTTGGCAAGGTCGGGGTCGCGGCCAACGCTGGCATTGTCCTGCAGGGCGGCACGGCTGGCGCGACTTTCACCCAGATCGGCCACGGCGGCTATGAAGGCGGTACCCTGAACATGACCCTGGGCGGCGACATCTCCGTGGTCTCGCAGACCGGCAGGCTCGACGTGCTCGCCGGGGCCGGCAGCGAGGCCTACGCCCTCGTCGGCCACGGCTCCCTGCGCAACGCCGTCGCCAACGTGCCACTGGGCAGCCGCTCCGGCGACATCTACATCGAGGCGGGGAGCTGGGACATCGCGCCGGTGGGTGCCACCGGCCAGGCCCGCATCGGGCACCGCAGCCAGACGGCGAACAACGGGCTGACCGCGGGGAACCGCTTCACGATGGTGGGGACGGGGGCGGACGGGACGACGTCCCATCTCGTCGACGGTGCCCTCGATGCCTTGGTTGGCGCACGGGACCACCTCGCCATGGGCGGCGACGCGACCTTCGCGGGCGTGGACCTGACTATGGACCTGCCTATGGCCTATAGCTCGTCCGCCTCGCTGAATCTTCTGGCGACCGGGGACCTGACGCTGCTGAACGGCGTGCAGAACTCGGGGAGCG
>CAYSZN010000040.1:0-12126 GCA_964435425.1 uncultured Akkermansia sp.
GCCATTTCGTAGTCGCCCGACATGCCCATGGACAGCTCGGGCAGGAGCCCCGCCGGCGTCTGTCCGCCGAGGCGGTCGCGCAGGGAGCGCAGCCGCTCGAAGCAGGGCCGCACCTGGGCGGCGTCCGACGAGAAAAGGGCCAGCGTCATGAAGCCCTGTGGGCGCAGCCTCGGGTAGTTCGGCAGCTCGTGGAGAAACGCCTCCACCTCCTCCGGGGCCAGGCCGAACTTGGTGGTTTCCCCCGAGGTGTTGACCTGGACCAGCACGTCGAGCTCCCGGTCCTCGACGAGGAGCCGTTCGTTCAGAGCCTGGGCCACGTTCAGGCTGTCGAGCGCCTGGAATTCGCTGGCGAAGCGGGCGACATACTTCGCCTTGTTGCTTTGCAGGTGCCCCACCACGTTCCAGCGGATGGAGAGGTCCGCCATCGCCTCGGCCTTTGCCTTGGCCTCCTGCACCTTGTTCTCGCCCAGTTCGTCCAGCCCGAGCGCATGGGCGATGCGGAGAACGGATTCCGGCACCGTCTTCGAGATGGGCAGCAGGCGGACCGACCCGGCCGGGCGTCCCGCCCGCGCGCAAGCCGCCGCGATCCTCCCCCGGACCTCGGCGAGATTGTCCGAAAGGAGTGCCCTGGGATCGGAGCCAAAACGCTCCCTCGATGCATCGGGATCGATGTCCATGCCCCTACTGTAGCCATCTGCCGGCACAACGCGAGGGAGGATGCGGAGGAGAGCGGACTGGATCGGGTCACGGAGCTGTTTGCGGGGGTGGCTGAATTCCGCGGTGGTTCACAGAAGACGATTTGCTCCGCATTTTCATCTGCCCGTCGCTGATTTCCTGTCCCCGGAAATCGAACTCGCCAACGAGGCCGGCAGAATCGGCGAAGGTGGGGCGTCCTCGTCGAGCCATGTTTTGGGCGAAGAGTTCTCCTCTCACAGTGGCTCACCGGGACGGTTGTCCTGCCCGGTTCAGCCGCACGTTTTCTCTCCGCATTCGGACAGGGGGGGCAGGATATGAAGAAGGTCGTTGCCTGGCCCGAATGGCACGGGATGAAGCGGACGCAAGGATCGTCCGATGGAGTTCGGTAGGGACGCACCGCCGGGGCGTCCGCGTCGCCTGGCCCCTGTTCGGAAGGTTCAGGGCTTCACGGATAGAGCCTCGATGACGCTGGCTGTGACCTTCGCGCCGAGGGCGTTCTGATAAGTATATGTCTCGTCGGTCTCGACGTAGGCGGCGGTGAAGGTGTCATCATCAACGAGGGGCTTCCCAGTATAGCCTTTGAGGAGGTAGACTTTGCGTCCGCGGGTTGGAGAGACATAGCCCCCTCCTCCGCCTCCGGTGATTGAGGAAATGGCACCTTGAGTCCGCGAGTAGCCACCTGGGGTATAGGTATTGACCAAGGGGCCGTCCTCGGTAACGGATACTACGATGAAGGTGCTGGTTTCGGACGACGCAAGCTTCTTTCGTCGGGCAGCTTCGGATTCGGCCAAAGCCTGTTGTTCGGCCATTTGGGATCGAGCTGCCGCCGCGCGTTGAGCAGCGGCAGCGTCGCTGGCCGCTTTCTCCTCCAAAAACTTTTTGCGGGCTGCAGCGGCTTTTGCGGGATCGTAGCCAAGAGCAGCCTGAGATTGAGGATTGAGATCCTCCATGGGGATGCGTAGAACGCCTCCAGCGTGTGTGATCGTTATGGCGTCGGGCTCGACCTTTTTGAAGGTGACCTCGGAATAGGTCTTGCCGTTGGCAGTTACGAGTTGCGGGATCGTCTTCCCCTCCCACTCAACAATTGTGGGGATGCCGGAGTCCGAAGCGGGTGCTGGCGCGCTCTCCTCGGTAGCTTCTGGGGCGGCGTGGAGTCGGGGTTCCTCACAGGAGTAGAAGAACAGCGCGAGACCGGAAAGCAGGAGGGTTTGTCGGGGAAAATGTGGCTTCATCGAGGCAACAGGCGGTGGGTCAAACTGAACTGGAACTTCCTTTTCCGGCCTTTCCCCTAGCGAGGAGCCTCGGACCGGGATTGTCGTGCCTTGCCGCGCTGGTGAGCAGGTCGCGGGTCACCTCGTCTGTGCTTTTCCCCGACTCGGCTGATTTGACGAGGAGCCAGCGGAGCACCTCGGGAGGGAGGTCACGGATGGTCAGTGGCAAATCAAAAGTTGCACCCATTTCCTTATTTTATCCTTAAAACAGGATTTATCAAGGATAAAAATCCTCATTTAAGGAAATGTTTGATCATTTTCCTTAAAACAGGAAATTTCTCCATGCAGCCAACTCGAGAGGACATAAAGGCGTGGCTCAAACGCCAACCGAAAGGCAGCCGGGAATGGCTGGGAAATCAGTGCGGAGTCGCGAAGAAGACGGTGGACAATTGGCTTTCGGGCCAAGAGATACCGGAGTCAGCCATGAGCCTGATCTCCCGGCTGATGGCAGACGACAGGTCCCCCGAAGCAACGCCCGCCGACCTCTCCCAAGTCACCCTCCGAATCACGACCGACGAGCTGAACGACTGGTCGCGGGCCTTCAAGGCGTCCGACGCCGAGACGCTTGAGGATTGGGCGCTGGATGCGATCCGTGCCGCCTACGAAGCCGAGCACGAAAGGAACAGGCAATCTGCCGGGTGATCGCGGGACGTGCCAACGTTCCGCCTTCGGGAGAAGAGTGCCCTTACCCTGACTGCGGCTCACTGGAGACGATATTCCTTGCCCCGGAAGCCAGTCCCGCCCAATCTGAACCGGGCACCGGCCCAGCCCTCTTTACCTTTCATCCTCCCACCGTTCACCGAGCGGAGCGCACCCATGGAACTCCCCCACGAAATGATCCTCGCCTCGGCTGGCTCGGGGAAGACGTGGCAGCTCACGAACCGCTACATTGCCCTGATGGCTCTGCAGCTACGCAGCGGGCACCCAGTCGCGCCCGAGCGCATCCTCGCGGCGACCTTCACGCGCAAGGCGGCGGGGGAGTTCTTCGACTCCATCCTCGTGAAGCTGGCCAAGGCGGCTTCCGATCCGAAGGAGGCCGCTGCTCTCGCGGCGGATCGGAACGACCCGCTCGCCCCCGTCCTCGCGACGCTGGTGCCGGAGGACTATGCGCGCCTCCTCCGCGTCTTCGTCACCCGGATGCCCCGGCTCTTTCTCGGGACGCTCGACAGCTTCTTCGCGAACCTCCTGCGCGCCTTTCCCGCCGAATTCGGGCTGACGAACGACTTCGAGACGATGGACGAGCACCAGTCCGCCCTGGCACGCGCCAGGGTCCACGAGGTGGTCTTCGCCGCGCGTCCGGGCAAGGATGGGGCCGCCGCGCAGCGCGCCTTTCTCGAGGCCTTCCGCCTCGCCACTCTCGGCTCGGACGAGAACCGCGTGGCGAAGCAGCTCGACGGCTATCTCGACGATCTCCACGACCTCTTCCTTCAGGAGCCCTCGGCGGAGCGCTGGGGCAACGCGGCCGCGATCTGGGCGGACGGCGGGCGGCATTGGTTTCCCGGCGAGATCGATCCGGCGGCGGAAGGCGAGCGTCTCCTCAAGGCCCTGCGGTCGATCGAAGATAGCGGATCGAAGATCGAGTGGAAGTATTGGACCGAATTTGTCGACGCTCTTCCCTCGCACCAGCCGGGGTTGCCTCTGGGCGGACGACTCAAATACGTCGCCGAGAAGGTGCTGCCGGTGTGGAAGGATGTGATCTCGGGCTCCGCAGCGGTCAAGTTCAACCGGACTGTCCACGAGCTCGGCCCCGCCGCCTGCGAGCCCTTGCAGCGTCTTTTCCAATGGATCGTCGGCGGAGAGTTGAGGGCGAAGCTCGACCGCACCCGGGGCGTGCGTGGGTTGCTCCAGCACTACGAGTCGGCCTACGCCCTGCAGGTGCGGCGGCGCGGTCTCCTCACCTTCCAGGATGTGCAGCTCCTCCTCGCGGGACGAGGCACGGACGGGCGGGAGGAGTCCCCGGTCTTCACCCAGAAACCCGGCGAGGAGGACCGGCTCCGCATCGACTACCGCCTCGACGCGCGCTACGACCACTGGCTGCTCGACGAGTTCCAGGACACGAACCCGCTCCAGTGGCGCGTCATCGAGAACCTCGTCGACGAGGTCGTGCAGGACACTTCGGGGATGCGCTCCCTGTTCCAAGTCGGCGACCTGAAGCAGGCCATCTACGCCTGGCGCGGCGGCGACACGCGGCTCTTCACCGACATCGCGGCCCGCTACAACGCCCACGAGGAGTGCGTGCGGCGACGCCATCTCGACATCTCGTGGCGCTCCGGCCACGACGTGATCGATCCGGTGAACCGCGTCTTCGGCGACCGGGCCGCCCTCGCCGCGCTGGGGATTCCGCCGGCCGCCCTCGGGCAGTGGGAATGGCACGATCACCGCGTCTCGCCGACGGGGGAGCGCTACGAGGGCTGCACCTATTTGCTCCAGCCCACCGCCCCCGGTGGAGAGAAGCCGGAGAAGGAGGACATCCACGCCCTCGTCGCCGGCATTCTTGAGGAGATCGACCCGGTCCGTCGCGGTCTCTCCTGCGCCATCCTCGTGCAGAGGAACCGCGAGGGCGAGGAGCTCGTCGACGCCCTCCGCGCCCGCACCCGCATCCCCGTGGTGGGCGAGTCGGAGATCTTCATCGCCTCGGACAATCCCCTGAACCGCGCCCTCCTCAGCCTTTTCCAGGTGGCGGCGCATCCCGGCGACACCTTCGCCTGGGAGCATCTCAGGATGGGGCCGCTCGGCTCCGTGATCGGACAGGAGGACCTGACTCCCGCCGCCTTCTCGCGCCGCCTCCTCGCCGAGGTGTTCGAAAAGGGCTTCGAGCCGAGCGTCCGCCATTGGACCGGGGAGATCGGGAGGATTCTCGGTGAGCCGCCCGACGCCTTCACCCGGGGCCGTGCCGAGGAGTTCGCCCTCGCCGCGCGCGCCTTCGACGAGTCGGGCGGACGCGACCTCGACGAGTTCCTAGCCTGCGTCGAGCAGCACCGGATCCGCGAAGCTGCGGGAGGAAACGCCGTGCAGGTGATGACCGTCCACAAGTCGAAGGGGCTCACCTTCGACGCCGTCATCCTGCCCGATCTCGGCGGGAACTCCCTCGACAGCGCCCGTCGCCAGATCGGGGCCAAGCAGGGCGAATCCCGCGAGATCGAATGGGTGCTCGAACTGCCGCGCAAGGAGTTCGTCGAGGCCGATCCGGTCCTCTCCGCCTACGCCGATGATCGTGCCGCCGAGGCCGCCTACGAGAACCTTTGCAAGTTCTACGTCGCGATGACCCGCGCGAGCCGGGCGAACTATCTCATCGTCGAGCCGCGGGGACCAAAGTCCGAGTCGCGGAACTTCGTGAAGCTGCTCGAGGACACGCTCGCCTCCGATCCCCGCGAGGGCCTCTTCGGCGGCGTGCCTGCGGAGATTCTCTACGAAAGCGCCACGCCCCGGACCAACCGCCGATGGTTCGAGGCCTTCCAGCGTCAGGAGAGCGGAGAGGAGCCGGCATCCGTCGCCGCCGGAGTCGATCCCGCCCTCGCCAGACTGCGCCCGCGCCGACGGACGCCGAGCGGATCGGAGAAGGCCACGGTGAGCGCGTCGCAGATCTTCAGCCGCGGCGGTGGCGAGGCGCGCGAATTTGGCACGCTCGTCCATGCCCTCTTCGAGCAGATCGAGTGGTCGGACGGCCTCGATCTGGACGCGCTGGAGGCCCGCTTCCGGTCCGGACGCCAGCCCTCGGCCTCCCTCGACGAGGCCTTCGGGCAAGTCTGGGGCGTTCTGGGCGATGCGGCCCTGCGCGAAGCCCTCGCCCGTCCCGGCGAACAGGCCGAAGCCTGGCGCGAGCGGAATTTCGAGATCCTCCTCGGCGACGAGTGGCTCTCCGGCACCTTCGACCGCGTCGTGCTCGAGCGCGATGCCTCGGGGCGGGCCGTGGTCGCGACCATCCTCGATTTCAAGACCGACCGCGTCGAGACCGAGGAGTCGGTCGCCGCTGCCGTCGAGAAATACCGGCCCCAGCTCGAGACCTACCGGGAGGTCCTGCGCCGCATGACCGGCCTCCCCGGCGAGGCGATCCGCTGCCGACTGCTCTTCACCCGGCCGCATCTGCTGAGGGAGGTTTGACAGGGGCTATCAGTCCGGTAGGGACGCACCGCCGGGGCGTCCGCCGCAGAACCAAGGATCATCCGACGCGGACGCCCCGGCGGTGCGTCCCTACCAGGCATTTCCCGAAACAGCATCCCGGATCGAGGGCTTCGGCTTCAACCAAAATCAGGAGGCTCGGCCAGTCTGACTCGGAAAGGCGTGAGCGCCACGACGCAGCAGGCGCTCGCTCCGTCGGGAGAGACGAGGGAGGCGAGATGGGCGGGGGGGAAGGCGGGCTCGACGATGCGTTGCGGCAGTCCGTCCTCGAAACCGAGCTCGATGCGTTTCGGCTCCAGCGAGAAGCCTTCGCCGGTGGCCTTCATCCGGGCCTCCTTCGCGGTCCAGAGGTGGAAGAAGGCACGGTGCCTCGTGGCCGCAGGGAAGGCGTTCATCCAGGCGATTTCGGATTCGCGGAAGCATCGCATCGCCAGCCCATCCAGATCGACGCTCCGGTCGAAGCCTTCGATGTCCACACCGATCTCCGGCATCGCTCCGATGGCGAGGACGGCCCGGCCTTCGGAATGGGAGAGGTTGAAGCCGAGATCCAGTCCGGCCAGCCGCGGTTTGCCCTTCTCCCCGATTGTGAAGACGAGTTCCCCGGGAGCAGCGCCGAGCCGCCCGGCGAGGAGAGCTCGCATCATGCCCCGTCCTCGGAGGTAGCGGTCGCGATGCCTTTCGAAGCGGAACCGCTCGGCCCGCTCGAGTTCGTCCGCACTCAGCCACGACCGGGCCAGGGCGAGGGGGAGGGTGGGCTCGTCGTCCAGCGGGAAGAGCGTCACCTCGATCTCGTCGGGAACGGCAGGGGAGGGCGATGGCGGCATGGTCGAGGCAGGATAGCCGCCATCTCCGCTACGGCAACGGGTGCTTTTTCAACCTGTAGGCGAGGCCAGTGGCCTCGGCCGAACATCGCAAGGCCGTCCGATCCGCGCCCGATGGACGCGGCGACAGCGTGGCGGCTACCGCTTCTTTGCTTTCCCCTTCGCCTTCTTGCGTGTCACTTTCTGGGTCACCTTTGCCCGGACGACATCGACCGGACCCGAGACCGTCCCTCTCACGCTGTAGAGGAGGGTCTGCTTTGCCCGGCGCTTCTTCGTCCGCGCCTTCGCATCGACGCGGAAGACCGTGGTACCGCCCGGCGTAACCCCGTTCATGACGTGGCCCGAGGGCATCTGGCCAGTGACGTTGGCGGTGCCGCCGGTGAGACGGTAGACATTGAGGCGCAGCGTCTTGTTCGCCCGGGGACCCGAGAGGCGGAGGTTGTCGGTGAACTCTCCGTCGTTCTGGGCCGAGAGATAGAAGGAGAGCTTTCTCATGTTCTTCAGGCGCACGGCCAGCGTCTGCCCCGCTCCGGAGGTCGTGTAGAAGTTGTCGATGAAGTGTGCCGCGGGATTGGAGCTCCTTCCGATGCGGGCATCGATCTGGAATCTGGCTTCGAAGGCACCGAGGTCGGGAGCTCCGTTGAGGGGGCGCGGCCTCCCGCGCTGGTCGGTCGCAAGCGGCTCGGCGAGCGCGCCACCGCCGTTGACGACCGGGCTGCCGGTGAGGGGGGGCAGCGTCTCCGTGGGGCCACCGTTGTCGGAGAGGGGACCGAGCAGGGGATCTCCGGCGACGAAGTTCATCCCCGCCGCGATGAAGTCGCCCAGGTTGCTATGGGTGTCGGCGCTGTTCAGCGCCACGATGGAGTTCGCGAGAGTGATGCCGGGGCCGGTGGAGATCCCGCCGGCGACCTCCCAGATTCCGCCTCCGCTGGAGTTGGCTCCGCGACTACCGCCGGGATCGCCTCCGGCTCCGGGGAATCCCGCGAGGTTCGAAACGATGGAGAGATGGGCCAGCTCCGCCGCATAGTCGCCGCCCTCGCGGCCGAAGGCGATTCCCCCTCCGTTTCCGGCATCTCCGCCCGCTCCACCGGAGCCTCCGGATCCATCCCCTCCCACTCCGCCGTCGCCGGCGCGGTTGAGATGGAGAGTGGTGTTCCTCATGCGCCAGATGGATCCAGCGTCGCCGACCACGAAGAGACCTCCGCCGCTGCCCCCTGCGCCGCCGTTTTCGGAAGTCCCTCCGGAAAACCCATTGCCTGCCCGGTTCCCATGAAGGAGCGATCTCTCGATATGGGCCGTTGCGTGGGGGGCGAAATGGCGGGCATGGAGGCCGCCTCCATGTCCACCGCTTCCTCCCGGCCCACGCAGGGAGCTGGGTGTCTCGCCACCGATTCCGCCGTGTCCAGCCTCGTTGTTATAGAGAGTTGAATCGACCATGTGGATCCCGGCGCCGTCGAAGGCGATCCCGCCGCCATCGCCTCCGCCGCCACCATGGCCACCGGCTCCGCCATTCTGATCCTTCCCCCCCATTCCTCCGCGCCCGGCCTTGTTCGACTCGATCCGGGAATCGACGACTTCCAAGATGCCTCCGTCGCAGTGGATGGCTCCCCCCGAGCCGCCTTGGCCACCGGTTCCGCAACTACCAGCCGCACCTGACGCCAGATCGCCTGCGTCCCCGCCGTCGCCGGCCCAATTCATCGTCAGAATCGATCGCTCGATCCTGACCAAGGCATTCTCGCCCTTGCTGTAGATCGCACCCCCTTTCCCTCCCTTGCCTCCGTCGCCCGACGCTCCTGCGGACAATCCCAGCTTTTGTCCGCCGTTTCCGCCCCTTCCGGCAGAGCTGAAGTCGATGATGCAGTCCCGGAGGACCAATGTGCCCTCGTTGAAGATCGCGCCTCCGTTCCTGTCATCGGTTTCGGTCCCGGATGTGGGATCTTCGCCATCGACACCCGGTGTGCCGTCGGGGGCCTGGCCGTCGGTGAGCCACAGATCGACCAGCTCCAGCGAGGCTCCGGCCTCGACTTTGAAGATCCGGCATTCCCCGAGGAAGCCGGAGATCATCAGTTCGTCCGCGAGCTCTTCCGCCGTCACGACGAGGCCATCCGGCGAGGCCACGACGATCTGGGAGTCGAGGTCGATGATTTCTCCCGAAAGGGCCGGGTCGAACACGATGGTGTCCGGCCCCGGATTCGCTTCGGCCTGCGTGACCGCGTCGCGCAGGGAGCCGGGGCTGCCATCGACGAGGCTGCTGACCACGAAGGTGTCGGCCTGGAGCGGGGTGGCAAGGAAAAGCCCGGCAGGCAGGAGACGGAGGGAAAGGGATCGGAACATGGCCATAGGTGCTGCGGCAGCGCCGCCTTTTCTCTTGCCGCCGGAACTTGCCATGTGACCCGGCTCCCCTGCGTCATGAAGCTACCTGCCAGAGCTCCCAGGCGATCTTTGCCGTTGCCGCCGCAAGGATCGCGAGGCTCAGGACCGAGAAGATCCGCGCGACCGGCCGGGCCTTCTTCGGGGCGAGCCGGAGCCACGGCGAAACGGCCATGCCGAGAAGGGTGCCGCCGAGGAAGCCTCCCGCATGCGCCGCATTGTCGATGAAGTCGCTTCCCAGAAATCCGAAGATCGACACGACGAGGCACGATTGCAGCAGGCTCGATCTCAGGAATCCCGGCAGGACCGAGTGAAACTTGCCGGTGACCACGAGGAGGAATCCCAGGCAGCCGAGAATCCCGCCCGAGGCGCCGACGCTTCCGGGGCCGTGTCCCAGCCACAGGCTCGCCAGAGAGCCCGTCGCTACGGTGAAGAGGAACACGCAGCTTAGCAGGGACGGGCTCACGAGTGCGACGAGCACCCGTCCCAGGCTGTAGAGCGCCATACCATTGAAGAGGATGTGGAGGATGCTTCCATGCATCAGGCCCGTCGTGACGATGCGCCACCATTCGCCGTGGGAGAGCACCCGATCCTTCATCAAGGCCGCGGCCTCGATCGAAGGTCCCAGGCCCGCGAACATCTGTCCCACGAAGACGGCGATCAGCACCGCGAGGCCCGCTTGGAGAAGACGGGGGCGTTTCGTCAGCAGCCAACGGCGGAAGAACTCGAAGTTCACGAGGCGGCGATTCAGCTCCTCCACCGAAAATTGGTCGACGCGCCGCAGCCAGGCCGATCCTGATTCGACGAGGGGGAAGATCCCGTAGATCGTCGCCATCAGCAGCGCCAGCATCCGCAGGTCGGGAAAGGCGAACCCCGCCCCGAGCAGGCCGACGGTCAGGAGAAGCGCCTTGATGAAGCGGCTCGAAAGATCCCCACGGTAGGCCGCGAGGTCGATGCGGGCTTCGTGGGGCGCGAGCAGGGTGGCCGGCACCATGCGTTCATACCAGGGGAAGATCAGATCCGTGGCCGCTCCCAGTCCCGGTAGCAGGCGCTGCAGCTCGTCCTCCGTCTCGACGACCACGACCTCGCCCGGTTCGTAGCGCTGGCCATCGACGATGGCGCGTCCGCCCGTTCTCGCTCCGTAGGAGCCGACGGCGTCCTTCGGCACGGCCTCGAGAAGATCCTCGCGTCCCCATGGCAGCTCCACCGGGATGAGATCGCGGAACCACACATCTCCGGAACGCCAGACCTTGAGCGGTCCGCTCCCGGCTTCGTCGGAATGGACGGATCGCCCTGCTTGCATCAGACCGGGAACCTACTCGCAAAGCGCCCCTTTGTGCAGGTGGGAATTGAGATTTTTAAAAAATTGTTCTTTTGAACAATTTTCCTCTTGCGTCTCAGGCATTGGGATTCTAATCTTGAAAACTGTTCAATTCAACATTGTTTGTTAGAACCTATTCTCATCAAGACATGAAAACGATTCTAGGCTCCGCAGCACTCCTCGCCTTCCTTGGGCTGTTTCCCTTCGCCTTTGCCGATTCGAAGCTGGCCGCTCCGAATCCATCCCAGGCCTCGGCTCCATCTTCCACGCCGCCGTCCGCCGAGAAACCGGAAAAGGCCCCGCGACGAAAGGCGACGGCAGCGCCCCGCGAAGCCGCCGAAAAGACGGAGGCGGCGAAGCCATCCCTCACGACGGCTCAGGCGGGCAAGCTGCTTTCCCTTCTCAACGAAGGCAGTCTCGAGGAACTCGACGCCATCCCCGGCATCGCCCGGACGAGAGCAGGCTCCATCATCGACGCTCGCCCCTTCTCCGACGTCCGCGAAATCGTCCTTGTCGATGGCATTGGCGACGCGACCTACGGGAAGATTCTCGCCTATGGGAGAAACATGGCCGCCTGGCGGGCAGGCGCCCCGGCAGCCAAAGCCCGGAAGTCTTGAGATGGGGCGAAGTCGGAGCTGAAAGGATGTTGGGACCGCTGATTGCCGGAATCTTGCCAGAGCCGCTGTGAAACCGGAAAGCCTCAACACCGATGACTTCTTGGATGAATCTGGTGCTCCGTCAAAATCGGAAGGATGGATACGGGGATGCCTCGCATGCCTGACGAAAACCCGAATCCGCGCGGCAGCGTTTTGGAGTGCGGCGGTCCTCCGCCGCTTTGAGGGCCCCCGATCGCATCAGCAAGGGCAAAAACGAAACGGGCTCGGCGGGAACGATGGTCGTTTTTCCCCAAAGCGGCGGAAGACCGCCGCACTCCAAAACCTGGCGGAGCCTCGCGCTTCCCGTCTGCTTGTCCGATAGGTGCCGAATCGAGATTCATCGTTCGTTTCAGCCTCGACCAACCACTGCATTCCGGCGTAAGCCGCTCGCTCTCGGCCGATCAATTGACTTCGCTTTGCTCCGTCTATTTGCCTGCGTTGCACTCCGGCTACCTGCGGTTCCGCTCCGCTCCGATTATCAACTCTCATCCATCAACTAACTCCGCCTCACCCACACGCTCGTCTGCGACGTACTGAGCTGGAACTTGCGCTGGTGTTCGCGGATCAGGAAGGGCAGCTCCGTTGCCGAGAGCAGATCGAAGCTTCCGTCGAGATGCTGGTGCAAGTAATCCAGCGTCTTGCCCGAGGGCTGGTTGTCCCGTGGCGTGTAGGTGTCCATCCAGGTCGCAGGAGTGGCGAGGACCAGCCGCCCGCCCGCCTTGACGAGATCGGGAAGCCGGTCGAGGAGATGCCTTGGCTCCTGGAGACGGCAGAGCAGGTTCGCGGCGTGGACCAGGTCGAAGCGGCCGAGGTCGTCGCGCAGATCGGTGGCGTCGCCTCGCTCGAAGCGGGCATGCTCCGGCCGCACGCCG
>CAYSZN010000041.1:0-12020 GCA_964435425.1 uncultured Akkermansia sp.
AGCTGGAGGCCGCCCGGACCCGCGCCCGCCGCCGCTACCAGAAGCGCAAGCCCTCGAAGGCCGCCAAGGCACGGCTGCGCGTCGCAAAGCAGCACCGCTCCGAAAGGAAGGAGTCGCGGCGACGGATCGGGGATTGAGCCGCATGGTGGAAGGAAAACATTCTTGACGACGAATCCGCGGCTCGGATAGACTCGCGAAATGAACCCTCGCTTTGCCCTTGTGTGGCTACTGAGTGTCGGCTGGTTTCCGCTGATGGCATCCGACGTCGTCGCTTCCAAGAGTTCCCGAGCCCTTCGGAACGAGGACAAGCAGTTCCGATTTTGTTTCTGGGAAGTCAGTGCCCGCGAATTGAAGGCGGCGGATATGGGTTTCGACTGGCTGCTCCCCACGGCTCCCAAAAAGTCAGAATTCTCCGGATTTCTCGGATCGGTCGCGGCGAAGTTCGCCCGTCCGTCCGACAACGGCGAATCCGTCTCGAACATCCGCGGAGTCTTCACCGATCCCCAATTCCAAGTGATGCTGAAAGCGCTGGAAAGGAATGAGATCAAGCCGAAGCAATTGCCGACAGTGGCCGCACGACCCGGCGATCCGGCGGTCTCGCAACCCTACGAAGCCGTGGCGACGTTGGGCGGCGATGGAACCACCGCCGGCCTTTCCGTCTATCTTCACGAGAACGGCTATGCCCGGAGCCATCCAGACAAGCCCTACTTCGAGATCCAGATCGGGGACGGCTACATCGTCGCATTTACAGTCGGCAACGGCAACACCGCCCGCACGGTATTCGTGATGACGGAAATCCTCGATCCGGCGGGAAGACCCGTGCGGCGGCTGCGTTGAAAGCAACTCAAGCTGACTGGGCGGGGAAATCACGCGACAGCGTCTTGGAGTGCGGCGGTCCTCCGCCGCTTTGGGGCAAGACGCTCCCCATTCCCTTGCCGATACGAACGGGCAATCCCAAAGCGGCGGAGGACCGCCGCACTCCAAAACCTGGCGGATTCTCGCGCTTCCCGCTTGCTTGCTGGGTCTCATTCCCGCTACGTCGAGAGGCGGCCGATTGGGGAACGAAGTGGACAGTGGACCATTGGCGGTTTACCTGCTACTGATCACCGCCATGCTGCCTCCCGGACAACGCCTGCCCACCGTCGTCATCTCCAATCTGTCCCCCCTCGTCGAGGGCGGGCGCTATCCGACGAAGCGGGTCGTGGGGGAAAGGCTCCGCGTCGAGGCCGACCTCTTCAAGGAAGGGCACGACCAGACCCTCGCGGTGCTCGGCTGGCGGAGACTGGGAGCGGACAGCGACGCGTGGACGGAGATCCCCATGCAGCACGTCGACAACGACTGCTGGGCGGCCGAGCTGTCCTTTGGGGAAACCGGCCGCTACGAGATCGCCATCACCGCCTGGGCCGACGATTTCCTCACCTGGCTGCACGACTTCGAGCGCCGCCTCGGAGGAGGCCAGACCGATCTGGGCACGGAGATCGAGGAAGGCCGCGTCATCCTCAACAACGCCGCGATCCGCGCCGCGACGGGCCGCTCCACCACCGACGCCGAGGCGATCGAGGCGCTGACGACCCGGCTCATGCGGGCGGAGCCTTCCGAGGTGCCGCCTCTCATGGACACCGCGGGGGTGCACGCCCTCCTCGCGCGCTGGCCGAACCGCTCCCTCGCCACCACGGGCGAGCAGCGCCTCCCCCTCGTCGTCGAGACGAAGTCGTCGCTCTTCTCCGCCTGGTACGAGTTCTTCCCCCGCGGCGCCGAGGGCCTCGCGAACCGTCACTCCACCTTCCGCGACTGCCTCCCCCGCATCGAGGACGCGGCCGCGATGGGCTTCGACGTGGTCTATTTCCCGCCCATCCACCCCATCGGCACCACCCACCGCAAGGGGAAGAACAACGCAGTGACCTGCGAGCCCGGCGACGTCGGCTCGCCCTGGGCCATCGGAGGCGAGGCCGGCGGACATCGCTCCGTGGAACCCGCCCTCGGCACCCTCGAGGACTTCGTCTGGCTCCTCGGCGAGGCCCGCGCCCGCGGCATCGAGATCGCCCTCGACTTCGCCCTGAACTGCTCGCCCGACCACCCCTACGTACGCGAGCATCCCGAGTGGTTCTACCGCCGTCCCGACGGCTCGATCAAATACGCCGAGAACCCGCCGAAGAAATACCAGGACATCTACCCCCTCGACTTCCACTGCGACGACTGGCGCGAGCTTTGGCAGGAGCTGCTCGACGTCGTCCTCTTCTGGGTGGGCAAGGGCGTGCGTATCTTCCGCGTCGACAATCCCCACACGAAGCCCGTCGCCTTCTGGGAATGGCTCATCGCGGGCGTCCACGCGGCCGATCCCGACGTCGTCTTCCTCAGCGAGGCCTTCACCAAGCCGAAGATGATGCAGACCCTCGCCAAGGCGGGCTTCACCCAGAGCTACACCTACTTCACCTGGCGCGAGACCGCCGCCGAGCTGCGCGACTACGTCGAGGAGCTGACGAAGGGCCACATGCGCGACTACTACCGCGCCAACTTCTGGCCGAACACGCCCGACATCCTCCCCCGCCACCTCCAGCACGCCAATCCCGCCGCCTTCAAGATCCGCGCCGCCCTCGCCGCCACCCTCAGCACCTCCTGGGGCATCTACTCGGGCTACGAACTCTGCGAAGGCACTCCCCTCCCCGGCCGCGAGGAATATCTCGACAGCGAGAAATACCAGCTCAAGGCCCGTGACTGGAACAAGCCGGGCAACATCAAGGCCTTCATCTCCCGGCTGAACCGCATCCGCCGCGAGCGCCCCGCGCTCCAGTCCTACGCGAACCTCGAATTCGTCCCCGCCGACAACGACCAGATCCTCGCCTGGTGCAAATGGTCGGACGACGGGAGCGACCTCATCCTCGTCGTCGTCAACCTCGACCCCCACCGTCGGCAGGAGTCGAACGTGCATCTCCCCCTCGAACGCCTCGGCATTCCGCACAACACCGCATACGAGGTCGAGGATGTACTCTTTGAGGAGACCTACACATGGCGCGATTCCACCAATTTCGTGTCCCTTGACCCCCGCACCAAGCCGGTCCACCTGTTCCACGTGAAGAAACCGTGAAGAACGGTCGGGTTTCTTCGCTGCGAAGGAACCCCTATCCCCTGTCATGCGTCAACGCCTGATCACGTTTGCTGTCTTTGGTATCGTCCTCGTCGCCCTCGGGGAATGGGGCCTCCGCAAGGGCCGGTTCGCCTCCCTCGACCGCTTCTGGCTCGACTTCTGCGTCGGCAACGCCGGAGAGCGCATCCAGCCCCCCGCCGTGACCGTGGTCCGCATCGACGACGGCTACGAACCTCTCCGCATCGGCGGCGACGAGAACCTGCCCAGCGACGGAACCCTTTCCCGCCTCGACTACGCCACCATCCTCGCCTTCGTCGCGAAGTTCCAGCCGCGTTCCGTCGCCTTCCTTCCCACCCCGACCTTCGACGAGAGCCTCATCCTCAACAAGACAGACATCGCCCCGCTCAAGGACGCCGCCCTGAAGCTGCCGAAGTTCCTCGCCGCCTCCACCGTCTCCAACGACGGCGAGCAGGCCAAGGAGGCCGCGCCCCTTGCCTATCCCTCGGTGAAGGTCGAGGGCGACGCCTCGTCGGTCCTCGCCTTCACCCGCACCGTCCGCTATCCCGATCCGCAGATCCTCGCGAACAGCGTGCCCGCCTTCAAGACCGTCGAGTCGGCCGCCCGCGACCTCGCCTCCGGCCCGCTGCTGCGCGTGCCCCTCGTCGCGAAGCGCGGCGACCAGCTCGCGCCCTCCATCGTCCTCGCCGCCGTCGCCGACCACGCCGGGGTGCCCCTCGACCAAGTTGTCGTGAAGCTCGATGGCGGAAAGGCCGAGATCCTCGTCGGCGAGGCCTACGCCATCCCGATCCAGTCCGACGGCACCCTCGTCGTGCCCGCCCGCGCCGGCCTTGCCACCTCGATGAAGAGCACGCGGCGCGACGAGTCCGGCGCGACGAAGGAGATCGAACATCTCGCCAGCCTCACCATCGACGAGCTCGCCTACACCGGCGAGGAGAACGACGAGGTCGCCAAGCGCATCCTCGCCAGCTTCCAGTCGCGCTTCGACTCGCTGCGCGAGAACCTCGTCCTCATCGGCTTCGACCGCACCGCCGACCGCCGCCTCGCCACGGAGACGGGCGAGATGCTTTCCGAGACAAACCTGATCGCCCGCGCCATCGCCACGATCCAGAGCGGTCGGCACATCCACTGGTGGCCCTCGTGGGCGCGCTGGGCCGCCGTCGCCGTACTCGTCGCGCTGGCGGCGCTGCTCTTCCGCCTCCCCCGCCGCCGCTTCGTTCCCGCCGCCCTCGTCGCCGGGCTCGCCTTCTTCGCCGCGAAAGTCTCCATCTTTTCCACGACCCTGGCCTGGACCCCGCCCTTCGTCGCCATGTCCCTCTTCGCGCTGATCCTCGTCGTCGGGCTGATCGTACCGGGCAGCGCCGTGGAGAAGGAGAAGGCCCAAGGCTGATCCACCGGCAGGTCGGAAGGCCTCGCCCATTCGCACCGCATTGGAGCTCGGGGTAAGCCGGTCGCGAAGGGAACCTCCTTGCGAGCGCTCAGCGCCAATGCCTCCGCCGCCACGCATCCGGCGTGCCGCCCGTAGCGTTGCGGAAGGTATGGACGAAGTGGCTGAGGCTGCGGAAGCCACAGGCCTGCGCGATGCTGAGGAGCTTGTGGTCCGTGGTGCGCAGCAGCTCGCGGGCCTTGTCGAGCTTGATGCGGACGATCAGCTCGACGGAGCTGATGCCCAGCTCGCGGCGGCAGGCGTGGAGGAGCGTGTTCTGACTCACACCGAGCTGCTTCGCGAGCTGCTCGACCGTGGGAAAGGTCAGCATCCCCGTCTCGCAGACGCGGACCGCCCGCTGCACGAGGGTCTCGGTGGGGCGGAGACCGGGGACGGCGTTACCGGCGCGACCTTGGGCGCACAGCTCGGCGATGCGGTGGAAGCGCTGGAGGAAATGGCCCGGATGCAGCGTCTCCGGCGAGTGGAAGCCCGCGACGATCTCCTTGAACAGCCCGTGGACCTCGTCCTCCTGCGCGGGCCGCACGATGGGCGCATCGGGCGTGACACCGAAGAGCCGCGCCACCTTCGGCACCGACGGCCCCGCCAGCTCGCACCAGATCGTCTGCAGCGGCACGCCCTGGTGCTCCGTCACATCGTGCCATTTCTGCGGCCACAGGCAAATGACCTCGCCGGGACGCACGAGGAATTCGCCGTGCTCCATCGTCTCGTGCGCCGAGCCCTCGATGTCGAAGCTGAGTCCCATGCCCGTGTGGATCATCCGGCGTCCCGCCATCCTCCCGTCGCCGACGAACACGCCCGAGCTGATCGGATGCACGCCGGCACCGGCTCGCTGGAATTCCGCGGGGAGATACATGGTGGGAAAACCGTCCCCGATTTGCGGATCATCGCAACCGCATTCGAGCCTTCGCAGACAGGCGGCATTGACGCCATGTCCACCGTTGCTACCCTCAAGCAACCACCCGCCCTGCCCATGAGACTCCACCGCATCCTTCCTGTCATTCTGCTGTGGAGCGCTCCCCTCGCGCAGGCGGCGGTTTCCGTCACAGACTTCAGTGCCAAAGGGGATGGCGTCTCCGACGACACGCAGGCGATCCAGACAGCACTCGACAGCGGGAACAAGGTCATCATTCCAGAAGGCACCTTCCTCGTCACCAACGCACTGGAACCGAAAGCGGGCCAAGTGATCGAACTCATTGGGACCGTGCGCGTGGCCGATGCCGTCATCCAACCGCTCACCGCGGATGCCGCTGCCGGGCAGAACGCGGTGCAGGTGGCGGACGCCTCCGCCTACCGGGTGGGCCAGTGGGTGACTCTGGGAGCGGAGGACCTGAAGATCCAAGGCGGCGGCAAGATCAAGGTGCGGCGCGAAGGCGGAGACTGCGGTCGCATCGCCGGCATCGCGGGAAACACGATCACTTTCGAGCGACCCTTGCGGCGGGCCTATGCGGTGGCCGACCGGGCGCGGCTCGGCACCCAGCCCTCGGCCTTCCTCGTCACGCAGTCCGGCGTGCGCATCCACGGCACCGGAACCATCGACGGGAACAAGGCGGGGCAGTTCGACTTCGCTCCCGCGGACATGTCCGAGCGGAACCTCCGGGGCGAGGAGACCCGCGCGGGTTGCGGCATCAGCATCGACTCCCCCGACGAGAGGCTGGAGCACATCGTCGTGGAGGGCATCACCATCCGCAACTGCATCCTGCACAATCTCAGCCTCTACCGCGCCCGGCATTGCCGCATCAGCCAGATCGCCAGCCTCGGCGCTCACGACAAAAACATCCTGCTGCGCTACAGCGAATACTGCCAGATCCTGGGCAACCAGTGCCACGACTCCGAGTTCGAAGACGGCATCATCCTCTACTCCGGCAACCATCACTGCGTCGTGCAGGGAAATATCTGCACCGGCAACGCGCGGGGAGGCATCCTCGTGAACGCCTTCCAGACCGGCATCCTGCTCAGCGGCAATATCTGCCGGGACAACCCCGTCAACCTCTCCCTGCGCGGCGACCACAGCTCCTCCACCGGCGATTTCAGCGGAGGGAAGGGCGGCGTCGTGATCCAAGGTCGCGGCAACCAGGTGAACGGCCTCGTAGCTCTCTGTCCCGTCAACATCTCCGCGACCGACCTGAGCTACCACGGCGGAATCATCGGCGGCACTCCTGACGAGCAGCTGAGAACCGCCCTGCTCATCCATCGCTCCAGCGAGGATCGTCGCGTCGCGCTTGTGGACGGCGTGCGCATCCGCGGAGTCACGATCCAGCACTGCCGCACGGCGGTGGAGGTGAAAGGCGTCGTCAAGGACGTGCGCCTCACCGAAAGCCGCATCCAAGCTTTGGTCGCAGCTTTTGCCATTGACCCGGAGTGCCGGGAGCAGGTCTCGGTGGAGGGGAACGAGGTGGACGCGGCGGGCGCGGGAGGATTGTGACGCGGCTTTCCGATGTCTGCTGCCGAGGCCGATCACTTCGATGGCTGCGGGTTGCCTATGTGCCTTGGAGAAGACGGGGAAAGAATGCCCGTCAAACCAACAACGGATTCCAGACGCGAGCGAAGCCGAAGCCTTGGAAATCCTTTTCGTTCACGGTGGCGAATTCGGTCACGCCTTGCTGGATGAGGGTCAGGGCGGCACGCCAGTCGTAGGCGCGGCGGCGTGCCAAGGACTCGTTCCTCAGGCGGGGCCAGAGGGTGTCGTGGAAATGGCGGCTGTCGGGCGGGAACCCGAGGATCTGCCAGCGGGGATGCTGGCGAAAGGCTTCGCAGACATCCACGGCGGCAGTGGCGGAGAGCGGCTTGGCCAAGACAACGGGATTCCTCAGCAATCCGTATAGCTCCAGCAGGATGAACTCGGAAATGGCGACATCTTCACGCGTTTGGAGGGATTCGAGGAATGCGGCGGCTCGGGAATGATCGGGATTCCGCGTCTCGACCGCTGGCAGAAGGATATTGGTGTCGATCGAAATCATGACCGGGGCAGGCCGCGCAGCGTTTCATCCTCGGCAGAGAGGTCGTGGAGCTGGGCCAGTGGCACTTGAATGCCGCCCCCATCGACCCGGGGGAGCTGCCAGCAGCCTTGCGGAGCACCAGCGGATGGAAAGCGGTCCAGAAAGAGCTCGATTCCGCGCCGGGTGATTTCGGCCAGCGAGAGCTCCCGTTCCGCAGCAAAGGCTTTCGCCCGCTGGTAGAGGTCGTCGGGCAGTTGGATTTGAGTGCGAATCATGATGTCAATTTTACATCAATCTTGACAACGTCAATTCAATGTATATCCATACCGCGCCGAGGATCGTCACCTGGTCCCAGCGCAGGGGAATCCAGTCGAGGCGGTCCACCCTCGCCAAGGTTGAAATCGGGGTCGTGTTGCTGACCACCGGGCCGCTCATTCAAGTGTCCTCCTGCGCCCAATGCTCGACGCCCACGACCGACAATTTCCTCCGCGCCATTTCATCGAGGAAATCCAGACGGCTCATCCCCAGCAGGCGCGCCGCCTTTCCGCTGCTCAGGCAGCCCCTCGCCACCAGCGAAGCCGCCGCCTCCACCAGCAAGCCGCGCCCGGTCCGTCCATCGGTCTCGTCCAGTAGCAGCGCCATCTCCTCCGGCAAATCGACCATCACCTGCATGCGCCGAATCTAGCACTCGCGCAATTGCTCGGCGCTCAACCCTTTCCAACCCACCCGGCTGGAGCTGGGCGGCGTCCATGCCGCCGCCGACTTGGCAGGCACTTCGGGATAGACCTGAAGCAGAAGTTCGGCACCGCGCCGAAAGGTTTCCGCCAAGGACCACTCCCGCTGCCGGGCGAATGCGCGGAGTTCCTCGAACAGTTCTTCAGGAACCTGAATTTGGGTCTTTGTCATGACAGATATTTTCCCTTTCCATCAAATTGATGTCAACGGACTTCTGCTTCCGAATTCGCTGCCGGAAGTTCAAGGCTCTTCATGACCACGTTGAGCCGCCGTGAAAAACCGCCACCGATTTGCGGATAATCGCAACCTCGTTCGCTTTTCCGAGGCGGGTGCAGTGCCTAAACTGACCTTCAACCCACCTGCCGCCAGACGATGGACACGCCCCCGACCTCTCCCCTGCCCGCCTCGCGCCGCCGTTTCCTGAAATCCTCCACCACCGCCGCTCTTGGCGCGATGCTGGCCGCGCGCCAGCCGCCGGCCTTTGCCGCCTCCGCCAGCGGGCGCAGTGTTTCGTGGGAGCCGATGCGGGATCTTTACGAGAGCCTGAATACGGAGCAGCGCGAGGCGGTGTGCTTCGGCTGGGACCACCGCGTGGACATCCAATACGGGCGTAGGCCACTGCACTTCCCCGATCCGAAGGGCGTGCTGCTGCGGGCGCACATGGCGAACGCGTGGAAGATCACGCCGCAGTTGCTGGGCAGCGATTTCTACACCGACGCGCAGCGCGAACGGGTGCTCGACGTGATGAAAACGGTGATGGTACCGGGCTGGACGGAGAAGCTGCAGCAGCAGGGCGAGGACGACCACGGCGGTCCTTGGGGCGGGGATCAGGCGATCGCGTTTTTCGGCAGGCCGGACGAGGAGCATTTCCAGTGCCTCGTCACGGGTAACCACCTCACGCTCCGCGCGGGCAGCGGTCACAACACGCCCTCGGCCTTCGGCGGCGGCATCGCCCACGGACACGAGCCCTCGGGCTTTTTCGAGGACATCGGCCATCCGGGCAACATCTGGTGGTATCAGGCGAAGCTGGCGAACCGGGTCTATGCCCTGCTCGATGAGAAGCAATGCCGCCAGGCGCTGGTGAAGGACCAGGTGCCCTTCGCGATCACGGACGCGGAGCTGATGGCCGACATCGACCGGCAGCTCCGCAACCCCACGCCGGATGAGATCGCGCGGGTGAACCGGGAGCTACGGAAGCGGATCGACCGCACCACAGTCCGACCCGGCATCGAGCGTGACGACCGGCGCGAGGCGGAAATCCGCTTTCGCGGTCCGGGAAGCGCGTTCCCCGGCCTGCCCATCGCCGAGATGGGCCGCGAGCAACAGGACGCGGTGCGGGCCACGATCGACGGGATGCTCGCACCCTACCGTCAGGAGTATCGCGATCAGGCGATGCGATGCCTGCAAAAACAGGGCGGTATCGAGGCATGCAGCATGGCGTTCTACGAGCAGTGCGACATGGGCGGCGACGGCGAATGGGACGTGTGGCGCATCGAGGGACCGTCCTTCGTGTGGTATTTCCGGGGTGCTCCGCATGTGCATAGCTGGATCCACATTGCCGACGATGCGAACGCTCCTTTCAGCGCCTATTTCGGGTGATTGCGAATCGGATAGCGGCCTACGGAACCCACTGAATGCACGGAATGTCAGGGCTTGATCAGAACATACCCGGAGGGTGGTGGCCCGAGCGGACTGCACTCTTGTTTTCCGTGTCCTTCGGTGATTTCCGTAGGCAGTCTTTTCTTTCCAGGATGAAAGCCGCCATCGTTTTCGCCGCCATTTCCACGCTGATCGCGGGCCTCGCCTCCGCCCAGAGCACGCCCTACCTCACCGCCGAGGAGCAGCTCGCGACCTTCCGCCTGCCGCCGGGCTACCGGATGGAGCTGGTCGTGGGCGATCCCGGCATCAAGGAGCCGGTCGCCATCGCCTTTGACGGCAACGGGCGGATGTTCGTGGCCGAGATGCGGGCCTTCATGCGGGACCTCGACGGCACGGACCAGCGGGAGAAAAACGGCCGCGTCTCCATGCACTGGTCGAGCAAGGGCGACGGCGTCTTCGACCGGCACAGCGTCTTCATCGACGGCCTCGTGCTGCCGCGCATGATCCTGCCGCTGGACGGTGCCCTGCTCGTCGGCGAGACGGACACGAACGACATCCATCTCTACCGCGACACCGACGGCGACGGCGTGGCCGACCGGAAGGAGCTCTGGTTCGAGGGCGGTCCCCGCGGCGGCAATCTCGAGCACCAGCCCAGCGGCCTCGTCTGGTGCCTCGACAACTGGATCTACACCAGCTACAACGCCTACCGGCTGCGTTGGAACGGTGCGGGCGGCAAACCGTTTCAGGAAAGCACTCCTCCCAACGGCGGCCAGTGGGGCGTGGCGCAGGACGACCAGGGCAAGCTCTGGTTCACCGGCGGGGCCGAGCGAGGACCGCAGAATTTCCAGCAGCCCATCCTCTACGGCGGCTTCAACATCACGGGACAGACCCCGCACGATTTCTCTGAAGTGTGGCCACTCGTCGGTCTCGCCGATGTCGAGGGCGGCCCCTTCCGTTTCCGACCGGAGGACGGGACGCTGAACCACTTCAGCTCGCCCTGCGGCAGCGAGATCCTCCGGGGCGACCGTCTGCCCGCCGAGCTGTATGGCGACCTACTGGTGTGCGAACCCGTGGGACGGCTCATCCGCCGCGCCAAGGTCGAGGTGCGCGACGGCATCACCCATCTGAGCAATCCGCACGGGAAATCCGAGTTCATCCTCTCCACCGATCCGAACTTCCGCCCCGTGAGCGTGGCCAACGCGCCCGACGGCACTCTCTACATCGTCGATATGTATCGCGGCGTGGTGCAGGAGGCCGTGGCCATCAAGGAGGGCAGCTACCTCCGCGGCGTGGTGGAGAAGCACGGCTTGGAGAAGAACCTCGGTCGCGGGCGCATCTGGCGTCTCGTCCATGAAAGCGTGGAACCCTCCGCTCCGCCGAAGATGCTCGACGAAACGCCCGCTCAGCTCGTCGAGCGTCTCGCTCATCCGAACGGCTGGTGGCGCGACACCGCGCAGAAGCTGCTCGTGCTGCGGCAGGACGAATCCGTCGTTCCGGCCCTGCGGCAAATGGCGCGGGAAAGCGACGAGGAACTCGCCCGGCTGCACGCGCTCTGGACGCTCGAAGGGCTCGGGGCGCTCGACGCGACCCTCGTGCGCGATGCCTTGCGGGATGCCAGCCCCGTCCTCCGCGCCGGGGCGCTGCGGGCGGGCGAATCACTCTTCGCCGGGGAAAGCACCGATCTCGCCCCGTTGCGCGACGAGCTACTCGCCCTCGCCGCCGATCCCGATCCGGGCGTCGTCATCCAAGCCATGATGACCGCGCACCGGCTCGACTGGCCCGGACATCGCGAGCGCATCGAGTCGCTCGTCACCGGGCATCCCTCGCGCGGCGTGCGGGAGATCGGCAGCCAGCTTCTCGACCCGCCCAGCCCCTATCTCACTGATCCCCGGTTCGGCGAAGCCGAGCGCAAGCTCCTCGCCTCGGGTGAAGTCGGCTATCGCTCGCTCTGCTTCGCCTGCCACGGCAACGAAGGTCAGGGAACTCCCGCCGAAGGTTTAGGCACAACTCTCGCGCCGCCATTGGCCGGGTCGCCCGTCGTGCTCGGTCCGCCGGAACAGTCCATCCTCGTCCTCCTTCACGGCCTCGCCGCTTCCGGCGATGAGCGGGCCTATCCCACGCAGATGGTTCCCATGGCCACGAACAGCAACAGTTGGATCGCCAACGTCCTGAGCTACATCCGCAACAGCTTCGGCAACGA
>CAYSZN010000042.1:0-12013 GCA_964435425.1 uncultured Akkermansia sp.
CCTTCCTTGGAGAAACGCTCGCGGGGAAGGTGCGGGGAACGGCGTTTGGGGCGGATTGGCATTGCTGAAAGTGTGTCAGTTTTCAGTTTTCAGTTGGCGGCTAGGTGGGGGCGCGGCCAAACGGACGTCCGAGCGACGCGCTTCGCGAATCCGGCCCGAAACAGCGGCGACCTGACCCTGTTGGGCCGCGCATTCAACAGGGTCGGATGGGAAATTCACCCGATCCTCGCCCTCTCCCGTCTCGGCGGCAGGGTCTCGGGCACCTTCACTCCGCGGGCGAGGCCGAGGGCGGCGAGGAGGCGGACGAACCACCAGCCCGGATCGGTCTGGTGGGCGTCGTGGCCCAGCCTTGCGGAGTCGGGATAGGCGTGGTGGTTGTTGTGCCAGCTTTCGCCCATGGTGAGCAGTCCCAGCCCGGGCAGATTGTAGCCCTGCACGGCGTGGCCATGCAGGTGCCAGGTCCGTCGGCCCCGGTTGTGGGCGAAGTGACCGATCAGCCAATGTCCCGTAAGCGACAGGACGATCCGCACGGAAATCCCCCAAGCCACCCAGGCGATGCCGCCGCAGAGGAAGAGGATCAGGGCCAGCGGAAGCTGCTGGAGCATCCAGGTGCGTTCCAGCGTCCGGTAGTAGCGCGACTGCGAAACCTCCGGCTCGATGGCGAGCACGGGAGGATGCAGCAGATCGATCCGGCAGTGCAGGTTCCACCATGCATCCTTCCAGAAGGGGGCGCGGTGGATGAAGAAGGGATGGCAGGCCCGGTGGCGCTGGGCCCAGTCGCGGATCTCGTGCAGGTGGATCATCGCCAGCGGCCCTCCCATGCCGACGAGGGTGCCGAGATAGACGAGCAGGCGCTTGAGCCATTCCGGCGTCTCGAAGCTTCGGTGGATCAGCAGCCGGTGCAGGCCCACGGTGTGGCCGCAGCAGAGCGTGACGATGGTCAGGGCGGCGCAGACGAGCACCGCATCGGGCCGGACCGTGGCGGCGGCGATGGGGATTCCGACCACGGCGTGGAGGGCGAACCAGAGGGACTTCGCCGGGCTCCACCGCACCCGTCCTTCGAGCGGATTGGTGAGGGAATCGGCGGGCCGCATCCGCTCGGTCGAGACTTGTCGAAGTGTTCCTTCGCCGATCTCCCCAGCAGGTGGGGAAAATTTCGTCAGGCGTTCGTCTCTTTGTTCCGTTAATTCTTTCATTTCTGTATTTACAGAAATATAAAAATGAAAAAGCGCAAATGCTTTTTGCGGAAGACGGGGACATGGCCGGTTTGCGCCAGTAGGCAAATGTCCTTTTGTCTTGAGTGGAGAAGCGGGGCCGGGTAAAAGCGGTCTTCATGAGAAGGTCATGGTGGGCTGCCGTTGTCGTGCTTGGGTTCCTGATGGACAACGTGGTGGCCCAGGAAGCCGTGCGCGAGTGGACCGATGCGGAGGGGCGGAAGGTGCGCGCCGCTTTGGCGGGATTCCAGGACGAGGGGACGGTGCTGCTGCGTCTGGAGAATGGGAGCACGGTGCCCTATCCGGTCGACAAGCTCAGCGCTGCCGATGGCGCCTATGTGCGGGAGCAGCGCGGCCAGTCGGGCGACGCCGTCCAGATCGACTGGAAGAATCCGAAGCAGTCGGCGGACTTCTCGATCCGGGGCATGAAGCGGACGAATGCGCCGGGCTACATCGCCGTCAAGTCCGGCTGGGAGCTGAGGATCAAATGCGTCGAGGTGAAGCTGGCATACAAGGGCGCGGAGGGAGGCAGCGCAGCCACGGTCCGCGCCTACTACTATGACCGGCAGGGCAAGCTGATCGACCGCTTCGACCGTCCGCCCGGCAGCAGGACGAGAACCGGAAGTATATCGCCGCGCCCGAGTTCTTCCCCAAAGGGGAAACCATCGAGGTCTACTATCCCATCAGCGACTTCCATGAGAGCAGCGGCCTTTCGACCGTGCTGATCGCCTTCGGCAAGGACGGGGACTTCGCGGTGGACACCATGCCGAAGACGAGCCTGGAGCCTCTCGCCTTCGATGAGAAACCGGATCTCTTCCCCGGCTGGAAGCCGTCGGGCGATGGGGAGGATGCCGACGACGGACGGGTTGGGGCCGGCGAGCTCGTCGAGGGCGAGGTCGAGATCCGGCGGGTGAGGGAGGAGAACCACCGCTATTCGATGATCTTCGACGGGGACTACCGCACCGGCATGCCGTGCGTGATCGCCGAGGTCCGCGCGAAGGGAACGATCGCTCCGGGCCGCAGCGTCGCGAAGCTCTATGCCTTCGACAGGTCGGGCTACCGGGTGGCCTTCCGGGGGAGACCGTCCACGGCCGACATCGGCGGGCGGAAGTATGTGGGGATTCCCGAGATCGCGGACGAGAGCTGGCATTCCATCTTCTTCGCGCTCGACGGGGATCTGAAGGAGAAGCACCCGACCTACTTGGTTGTTTTCCAGTTTGGCGGGAAGACGACGGCGGCGGTGAAGAGTTCCGTCGGAGCGACCATCGAGAGTCTGGATTTTCCCGAGAAGGGGGAGATGACGGCGAAGCCGTAAATCCGAAGCTCGAAATCCAAATGGCCCGATGGTCGGAAGAGTCGCCTCTTCCGCTACCTTCCGTGGGGCGGAATCTCTTTCCGCCTCCCCCAAGCCCGGCGAAGGGCGGAAAGAATTCCGCTCCACGTTCAGCGAAGCGGCTTCGGATTTACGCCGCTTCGCTGAACGTGTATTCGAGGTCGAGGTGCTTCGAGATCACGGAGAAGAGCTCGTGCGAGCGGAAGGGCTTTGCGACGAAGTCGGCGCATCCCGCCTCGAGCGCCGCGAGGCGCGCCTGCTCGAGGGCGTAGGCGGTGAGAGAGACGATGATGGGTCGCTCGTCGTCGGGGGCGAGGGACTGGATTTCGCGGGTGGCCTCGCTGCCCTTCTTCACCGGCATGTCCTCGTCCATGAGGATGAGATGGGGCTTCCATTCGCTCCATTTCTCGATGGCAGCCTGGCCGTTCTCGGCTTCGGCGAGGGTGAAGCCGGCCTTGCCGAGGATGCGTTTGAGGAGGAGGCGGTTGGTGGGCTGGTCTTCGGCGATGAGGATGCGCACCTCGCCGAGCGGGGAGGTGAAGCCGTTGATCCGCCTGGCGGAGCTCTCGTCGAGGCTCGTGCTGGCGGCGCCCGATTCGACCACGGCGGGGGCGAGTTCGTCGCACTCGATGGTGAAGCGGAAGACGGTGCCCTCGCCGACGGTGGATTCGACCTCGATGTCGCCGCCCATGAGCTGGACGAAGCTGCGGGCGATGGGCAGGCCGAGTCCGGTGCCCTCGGAGGAGCGGCGGCCGCTCTCCGTCTGGGAGTAGCGTTCGAAGAGCTTCCCGATCTCGTCGGGATGGATGCCACGCCCGGTGTCGCGGATCTCGAAGTGCAGGCGGACGCGGCGGCGGAGCCGCCCCTCGACGAGCTCGGGCTCGGACGCGGCTTCGGAGGAGAGGGAGACGCCGACGGCGCCCTGGGCGGTGAACTTGATCGCGTTGCCGACGAGGTTGATGAGGATCTGGCGGAGCTTGCTGCGGTCGGTGACGATCTCGCCGGGCAGGGCGGTGCGGGCGGAGAAGGTGAAGCCGATGCGCTTCTCCTGGGCCTTGATGGAGAGCATCTCGTGGACCGACTTGAGGAGGGGGAGGAGGACGAAGGTCTCGTCGTGGCGCTCCATCTTGCCCGCCTCGATCTTGGAGAGGTCGAGGATCTCGTTGATGACGTCGAGGAGGTGCTCGCCGCTGTTGTTGATGATGTCGAGGGTCTCGCGCTGCTTCGGATGGAGGGTCTTGTCGGCGCCGAGGATGCTGGAGAAGCCGATGATGGCGTTCAGCGGAGTGCGCAGCTCATGCGTCATCTTCGCGAGGAAGTCGCTCTTGGCGCGGTTCGCGACCTCGGCGTGGTGGCGGGCCTCCTCGAGGTGGTGCCGGTATTTCTCCTCGATCGCGGCGGTGTCGATCTGGGCGATCGCGATCCCGAACTGGCCGGTGAGGGCTCCGAGCAGCTTCACGCTGTCGTCGTGCCATGGGCTGTCGTGGCCGACGCGGAAGAGGATGATGAGTCCGTTGGCGGTGTCGAGGAAGGAGGTTCTCGCCGCCAGGAGGGAAATAGGCGCGCGGCCGGCGAAGGCATCGAGCAGCGAGGGAGGGAGCTCCGAGGGGTCGGGGACTTTGATGACGGACTTCGAGGACAGGACACGGTACGCGAAGGCGTCGTTGAGGGCGAGGAAAGGGTGGGGGGTCTCGTCCTCCGGAGCGGGACCGGGCCAGTAGCCAATCTGTTTCAGGGATGGCGTCTCGTCGTCCGTCCCGTCGCCGTCGGTGTCGCCGGAGACGATTCGGAGGACGAGGCAGTGCGTCGCCTGGAAGTCCTCGACGATCTGGCGGAGGGCGCCGCTGAGGATCTGGTCGTCGGGCGTCTCGTGGCGGAGGTTCCGGTAGGACCGCTCCAGCAGCACGCGGTTCTGGAGCTGGCGGCCGAGGGCGGCCTCGGCGCGGTCCCGCTGGGCGGTCAGCATCTCCTCGCGGTGGCGCATCTGCCTGACGCGGGAGCGGATCGAGAGCTTCGTGAAGCCGACCGTTGCGAGGACGACGGCGGCGAGACCGAGGAGGCGGCACCACCAGGTCTGCCACCAGGGCGGGGTGATGACGATGCGGACCTTCGCCGTCAGCCCCGGCCAGTCGCGTCCGTCGAGGGAGTTCTGCACCTTGAAGAGATACTTGCCGGGCAGGAGGTTCGCGTAGGTGGCCTTGCGGTCCTCGCGAGCGAGATTCCAGTCGGTCTCGTAGCCTTCGAGCATGTATCGGAAATGCCCGCGGGTGGGAAAGCGGTAGTCGAGGTTGGCGAAGCGCAGGCTGAAGAGGAGGCGGCGGTCGAAGGGCAGGCGGATCTCGTCGGTCGCGGCGATCTCCCGCTCGAGAATGCCCCCCGCCCCCGGAATGACCGGCTCCCCGAAGTATTCGAAGCTGGTCAGGATGGGATTCGGCGACCGGGGCATCGCGGGCAGCTTCTCCGGGTCGATGAGGTTGAAGCCGTCCCTGCCGCCGAAGTAGAGCCGTCCCCTGGAATCGCGGCCGACCGCGCCGGGATTGAATCCGGCGCGCTGGAGGCCATCCTCGCCGCCGAAGACGCGGAATTCGTTCTGCATCGCGTTGAGCCGGGCGACTCCGTCGCGGGTGGCGACCCAGAGGAGGTTGTTGCGGTCCTTGGCGAGGGAGACGACCGAGTCGTCCGGCAGACCGTGGACGGCACTGCTGAAGTGGGCGACCTCGCCGGTGTTGGTGTTGAGGCGGTCGAGTCCGGCGTCGGCGGTGCCGATCCAGACGATGCCGTTGGTGTCGGGCAGGATGGTGGTGATCCGTGTGCTGGCGAGGGGAGCGAGGTTGGGAAAGACGGCCTTCAGCTCGAGCAGCTCCGTCTGTCCCGGCGACAGCAGGCGGATGCCTCTCGGGGTGGGGATCCAGAGGATTCCGGCGGCGTCCTCGGAGATCGTGGTGATGAAATCGGCCGTCTCCGCCCCGTCGGAGATGCGGGTGAAGGCGGGATCGCCCGGAGAGAGGCGGAAGAGGCCGCCTCCGTGCGTGCCGATGTAGAGATGGTCGTCCTTGCTCTCGTGCAGGGCCGAGACATTGTCATGACCGAGCGAAAGCGGGTTTTCGGGGTCGTGGCGATGCACCGAGAGGCTGCCGTCCCTGCGCCGTTCGACGAGACCCTCGCCGCGCGTCCCGGCCCAGAGCCTTCCGTCGCGGGTGACCAGCAGGGCGTTGACGTTCGCCGCAGCCAGGGGAGGCGCGAGCTCGATGGTGCGGAAAGCGGACGAATCGGGGCTCCATCGCGCCACGCCTTGTCCGGTTCCGATCCAGAGATCGCCCCCGGTGTCGGAGGCGAAGGTCCGCACCGAAGGGTGCTGGAGGCCGCCCGGTTGGTCGGGATGGTGGAGAATGTGGGAGAACCACTGCCGGTCGAGGTTGAAGCGGCTGGTTCCGCCGCCCTGGGTGCCCACCCAGAGCATCTTCGAGCGGTCCTCGAAGATGGCGTTCACCTGGTTGTCGGAAAGGCTGTCGGCCTGGCGCGGCGAGTGGGTGAACCAGGAGAAGGTCTCGTTGGCCCGGTCGTAGAGCCCCAGCCCGTCAAGGGTGCCCACCCAGAGGTCGGTGTTCGAATCGACGAAGAGCGAGGTCACGGTGCCGGCCGCGAAGCGGGGGAGGCGCTGCGGCGTCTTGCCGAGGTCGGAGGAATAGAGGAAGAGGCCCTTGCCCGCCGTGCCGATCCAGAGGCTGTTCTTCGAGTCCATGGCCACGGTCATGACGGGCACCGAGGTTGACCAGAAGAGGTCGAAGCGCTGCTCCTTCCGGTCCCAGCGGTGCAGTTCCCCCGCAGCCGTTCCGACCCAGACCTCGCCTTCGCCGAAGGTCGTGACCGAGGCGATGCGGCTGCTCCCGAGCGGGCCGGTCGCGGCGACGATGCGGTCCGTGGCGAGGTTGAGCACGTTCAGGCCCGAGTCGGTGCCGATCCAGAGGAACTTGTCCTCGGAGATCCCGAGGTCGACGATGTGGTCGCTGAGCAGGTCGGGGGCCTCCGGCGAGCCTTTCATCAGCCAGGTGGCTTCACCCGAGTCGGGCTGGAACTTCATCAGGCCTTTCGACGACGTTCCGATCCACAGAGGCCCCTTGTTCTTGCGGGTCGTGGCCACGGAGGTGAGCTGGTCGCTGCTGAGCCCCCTGGGCGCGTCGGGCGCATGGCGGTAGTGGACCGTCTCCCACCCGTCGAAGCGGCAGAGCCCGCGGTCGGTGGCCAGCCACACGTAGCCGCCAGGATCCTGGATGAGGTCCCGAACCTGATCCGATTTCAGGCCACCCGGGGTGGAGGAGGAGAGGGTGGTGAAGCGGATCCGGCTCGCCTCCTCCTGTGCCGCCGCAGGCCAAGGGAGTAGGGCGAGCAGAGCGCCGAGAATCCAAAGACGGTTGCGATGGTTCCGGCAGGAATCCATGGGGAAGAGATCGATGTCTTCGAAAGGTGGCGAAAATGATTGATAAACAAGGCTAAATGCAGCAATTTAGGATTACTTGATTTTACAAGCAATTCAAGATAAATAAGAAAAACATCGATTTTCTAGAGTTTCTTTGGCAGACTGAAAACGAAGCACCCTTCCGAATCCGCATGCTCTCCCACCGTCGCCAGCAGGCAGGATTGAGCCTCGTCGAGGTGCTCATCGTCATTGTCGTCGTCGGGATCGTTGCGGCGCTGGCCCTGCCGTCGATCAGCAACATCCGCGACGTGGCCAAACGGACCGTGGCCATTCAGAATGCAAAGAGCATCGCGCAGATGTCCCAGGCCCTGGCCGCTCTCGGTGTCGCCCATGTCATCCCCGACTCCATGGGGGGAGTCGCGGCGACGGCCCGTCTTCTCCGCGAAGGCATTGTTGTGCCCGATGGCCCGATGGCGGGCGAGAAGTTCATCCTCACCGGCATGAACGACGACGAGATCGAGTATGTCGCGAGCTATCTGGACGTGCAGTATGACCGGACCGAGCTGCGCCTCGTCTTCCACGATCCGGCCCTTCTGGAGGGCACCGGTGTCGGAGTGGGTGGGGCTGGGCGGATGCTGCTGGCGATGGCGATTTTGAAATCCGAAATCCGAATTGGGTTGGACCGCTGATCCTCGCTGATTTCCGCTGATCTTTTTTAGGTTTGGGAAAATCAGCGAGGATCAGCGTCCATCAGCGGTCTAGCGAAGCGGTTTCCGATTTCGAGCTTCGGATTTTGGATTTCCGGCCTGCCCAGTCAGGCCACCGTGTCTTCGCATTCCTCGATCGAGCTGGCGCTCTTGAGGAGGTCGATCAGGTCCGCGATTCCCTTGGTCCTTAGCTCCGACAGGTAGCTCTCCTCGAATCCGGGAATCTCCGCTCGGGGAATGGGCGTCGCCTCCTTCCGGTCGGTCACCTTGAACAGATGGAAGCCGAAGTGCGTCGCCACGATCGGACTGACCTCGCCGACCTCCATCGAGAAAGTGATCGACTCGATCTCCGGCATGGTCCGGCCCTGCCTCATGAAGCCGAGGTCGATGTCCCGGTCCTCGTCCGAGCCGTGCTCGCGGGCGGCCTCGTCGAAATCCTTTCCCGCGAGGATCTCGCGGCGTACGGCGCGCAGGGCGAGGTAGGCTTCGCGGGCCGCCTCGTGGCTACGCGGCTCGATGAAGAGCTGGCTCACCCGCACCTCCTCCTCGCCCATGTAGCGGTCGAGATTGGCCTGGTAGTGGCGCTCCAGCTCCTCCTCGGCCGCCTTCTCCGGCACCTTGACCTCGGCTTCGATGAGCCGGTCGACGACGAGGCTGCTCTTCAACTTCGCCAGGATGGTGCCGCGGTCGCCGTCGCTGAAGCCGGTGTTCTCGTAGAAGGCCTGCTCGCCTCCGTGCTCGGCCTTCAGCGCCTCGAAGCGCGCCTCCACCGCCGCATCGTCGACCTCGCCGAAGCGTCTCGCCGATTCCTGCTCGAGGAGGGTGCGGTTCACCACATTCTCCCGCGCATAGCCCCGCAGCTCGGTGTCGCGGTCGCAGCAGACTACTTCGCCGAGGCGCTGGTAGTGCTCCTTGAGGGATTCGAACTCCTCCTCGATCGCCTCGTCGCCGACGCGGGTACCGTTGATGATGAAAGCCATGTCCGCAAGGTGGCGCAGGATCGCGTCCGCCGCAATCGGTGCCTGAAAAATCCGAAGCGGCTTTGGGGACCGCTGATTTGGCTGATCTTCGCTGAGGTTCCCGGCCACACAAAATTAGCGGAGATCAGCGCCAATCAGCGATCGCCGGAGGCCATCTTTCGCAGTCCCGGCTTCGGGTTTTCTCCTTCCTGTTTTTGCCCCAAATTTTTTTGCGCATTTCTTGTGCCGTGACGGAACGCGGGAAGGGGCAAAAAGATTTTGGGGTAGGAACATTCCGAGAAGATGTTTCCCGTCTCCCGTCCGGCGGAAGAGTCGCCTCTTCCGCTACTTCCCCGAGGCGTCGTCTTCCGACTTCCCCGCCTCAGGCCCGCGCTTTCTCGGTGATCTTCGTGTAGGGCGCGCCTTCGTTCTGGTCGATCCGCTCGGGGCGGCCCTTGTTGTTGTAGACCAGCTGGGTGTGGTCGATGCCCATGAGGTGGAGGATGGTGGAGTGGATGTCGTGGACGTGGAGACGGTTCTCCACGGCGTAGAGGCCGAGTTCGTCGGTGGAGCCGATCTCCTGGCCTCCGGCGACGCCGCCTCCGGCCATCCACATGGTGAAGCCGGTGGGGTTGTGGTCGCGACCGCCGCCCTGCTCGCTGATGGGGGTGCGGCCGAACTCGCCGCCCCAGATGACGAGGGTATCCTCAAGCATGCCGCGGGCCTTCAGGTCGGCGAGCAGTCCGGCGATGGGCTTGTCGACGGAATGGCAGAGCCGTCCGTGGTTCTCCTCGAGCTTGCTGTGGGAATCCCAGCGGCTGCCCGCGCCGCTGTAGAGCTGGACGAAGCGGACCCCGTGCTCGACGAGGCGGCGGGCGAGGAGGCAGTTCCGTCCGTAGACCTCGGTCTCGGCCTGGTCCATGCCGTAGAGCCTGCGGGTGGCTTCGGACTCGTTGTGGAGATCCACGGCGAGGGGGGCCTCGGCCTGCATCTGGTAGGCGAGCTCGTAGCTGCGGATGCGTGCCTCGAGCTCGGTGTTGTCCTGCCGGGTGCGGGCGTGGAGCTGGTTGAGGCCGGAGAGAATGTCGAGCTTGTCGCGTTGGCGGCGCTGGCTCATGTCCTTGGGATTCTCGAGATGCTTGATCGGGGTGCCCTCGGAGCTGAACTCGACGCCCTGGTAGACGGCGGGCATGAAGCCGGTGCTCCAGTTGCGGACGCCGTTGATGACGCCCCGCTCGCTGTCCTTGATGACGACGAAGGCGGGCAGGTTCTGGTTTTCGGTCCCCAGACCGTAGGACACCCAGGCCCCGAGGGAGGGGCGGCCGCCGAAGATGGAGCCGGTGTTCATCTGGCAGACGCCTCCGGCGTGGTTGATGCCGTTGGAGTGGACCGACTTGATCACGGCGAGGTCGTCGGCGTGCTGCGCGACATGGGGGAACCAGTCGGAGACCCAGAGGCCACTCTGGCCGTGCCGCTTCCACTGGCGCCGGCTGCCGAGGATGGGGGCGCCGTATTCGCCCATCGCCAGCACGGGCTGCTTGAAGCTGGAGGGAAGGGGCTGGCCGTCGAGCTCGTTGAGGAGCGGCTTGTAGTCGAAAGTGTCGAGGTGGCTGGGGCCGCCCTCCATGAAGAGGAAGATCACGCTCTTGGCCCGGCCGAGGGCGTGGGGGATCTTCGCGGCGTTGGGATGGACCGGTCCGGACGAGGCTCCGAAGGCGGAGCGACCCATCAGCGCGGAGAGGGCAACGGCTCCGAAGCCGGCTCCGGCGGTGGAGAGGAACTGGCGGCGCGAGGTCGGGTGGTCGATGTTGTGGCAGGCCATGATTGGGGAGGAGTCAGGAGCTGGAATTCAGGAGCTAGGAGCTAAAAGGCTCAGTGGAGATAGAGGAACTCGTTGCTGTTGAGGAGGACGTGGCAGAGGTCGGCGAGGACGCGGTGCATCAGGTCGCCGCCTTCGGGCTGGTGGTCCTTGGTGGCGATTTCGAGGAGGGGGGAGATGGGGCGGGTCGCGTTCCACTCGACGAGGGTGGTGGGGAGGGGCTGCCAGTCTTCGGGGTGGAAGCGGATGTCCTTCTTCGCGAGCGGCCCGTTGAGGATGCGGCAGCCGTAGATCCTGCCGTCGAACTGCTGGGCGGGCGTGCGGGCGTTCATGCCGCCGATGACGAGATTGGAGCGGCCGCTGGTGATGCCGGTCTTGATCTCGTGCCTGGCGCGGGCGGTCAGGGTCTCGGCGCCGGGGGCGCTCAGATCGGTGACCTGGAAGACGACGCTCCTGTCCGGGCACGAGATGTGCACCGCGACGTGGTAGGGTGTGTTGAGCGCGAGGCGCAGATTCGAGGGCACCACTTCGTAGTTGATGTTGTCGTTGTCGTCGAAGCCGACGAGCTGGACGATGAGGTTGTTGGGCTGGAAGCGGGACTTCGTTCCGGTGACGCCGAGGCTCCAGCCGAAGGACTCCTGCTTGTCCTGTCCGCCGGCCCAGCGGGAGGCGATGGTGCGGACGGCGGCGTTCGCGTCGATGCTGCGCAGGTTGACCATGGCCTCGACGGTGAAGCTCTCGTTCTCGCGGTTCGGGGTGCTGGCGACGAGGCGCTCCTGCCCGGTGTCGGGGCGGAATTCGGCGTCCTTGGCGTAGGGATCGGGCACGTCGGCGCTCCAGGCGAGGTTGTCGGGCAGCTCGCGGGTGTGGTCCCACATCACGAGCGGGGTGGTCTCGCGGCTCCACTGGGCGGGATCGGCGGAGACCTCGCCTGCGGCGAGGAGTCCGGGGACGATGCGGCAGGCGTCGAGGTGGCCGTGGAACTGGTGGCTGGGAGCGCGGTGGTTCAGTCCTCCGACGACGAGACGGGATTCCCCGGCGCTGATTCCGGACCGGATGCCATGGGCTTTGGAGGCGGCCAGGGTCCGTCCGGCTCCCTCGCCCAGCTCGGTGAGCTGGAAGTCGGCCTTGCCGAGCTGCGTGGAGAAGCGCACGACGACGTGGTAGGGCGTGCCGGGGCTGACGCGCAGGTCCGAGGCGAGCAACTCGTGCGTCACTGCGTCGGAGGCGTCGTTGCCGACGATCTGGAGGAGGAGGTTCCGGGGTTGGAAGCGCGATTTCTCTCCGGTGACGCCGAGGCTCCAGCCGCGGTGCTTGGCCTCCTCGGTGCCTCCGTCCCAGCGCGAGGCGATCGTCCTGACCGCGCCGCCGGTGTCGATGCTGTCGAGGGTGAAGACCGCCTCGACGGTGAACTCGTCGCCCTCGCGGGCGTCGGGGGCGGTCTGCTTTGCGACGAGACGCTCCCGCTTGCTGTCGGCCCGCAGTTGTCCGGGGGAGGTGGGCTGTGATTGGAGCACGAGCTTCTCCTCGAGGATCTGGCTTTCCTCCTCGAGCCGCTGTTTCG